>CALGHW010000277.1 GCA_937916075.1 uncultured Prevotella sp. | reverse complement strand
CTGAAGTAAACCTCAGCCTCAGCGGCCACACCGAAGACCGGAGTAAAGTAGCGGCCTACACGGAGACCTGCGGAAGGATTGAGATTCTTGAAAACCTTTGTGTGAGTAGACTTGAAATTCAGACCTCCGTTTACACCTACATACCAGTTGTCAAGTGTCTTGCTAGGCTCAACAGCCTGAGCAGAAGCGACCTGTGCAGACACAGCTGCTGCAGCCATCATCATGAAAAACTTCTTCATAATTCTATTAAAATTTATCTAAACTTTATATGTCTTCTAAATTCGGAGTGCAAAGGAAATAAATATTTCTTTAATATCCAATAGATTTCTACAAAAAAATATGATTTTAAAGAAATAAAGAACATTATGAAATACATTTATCCACTTTTAGAACATATAAAAGCGGTAATTTGGGCTTTATCACACGTTCGCTTTGTCTTGCTTTATAACTATTCAAGGAGGTCTTTGGGGCACAGGTTTTTACTTTTTACCTATCAAGAACAAGGCAACAACATCCACGACCAAGCAAAGGCCGAAAGGCAAAAGCTACCGATTGACAAAAATAGTTTATCTTTCGCTTCCCCTTGTCAGATTTTTACACTAAATTTGCATGACAATGAAAAGAATTATACTCATCACCGGTGGCCAACGGTCAGGCAAAAGTCAATATGCGGAGCGTTTGGCCCTACAGCTCAGCAACCATCCCGTCTATGTGGCAACCGCCCATATATGGGATGAGGAATTTCGCAACAGAGTACTTATTCACCAACAACGACGAGGTCCGCAATGGACCAACATAGAGGAGGAGAAACAGCTCAGCCACCACGACATCACAGGGCGAGTGGCGGTCATCGACTGTATCACACTGTGGTGCACCAACTTCTTCTTCAACCGCGAGAAAGCTGAATGGGAACAGCCCTCTGTGGACGAGGCACTACGAGACATCAAAGCAGAATTTGACAGATTCACCGACCAGGACGCAACCTTTATTTTTGTGACCAACGAGATAGGAAGCGGAGGCGTGAGCGAAAACGCCATACAACGAAGGTTTACCGACCTGGAGGGGTGGATGAACCAATATGTGGCATCAAAGGCAGACGACGTGGTGCTGATGGTGAGCGGCATTCCTGTCAAAATCAAAAATAACGGAACAGTCACAAGCAGTATTCTATGAGAACATACGACATCCAAGCACCCGACACACGAATCCGGGACGACATACAACGGAAAATAGACAACCTCAACAAGCCCAAAGGCTCTTTAGGCACACTGGAAGACATCGCCATGCAGCTGTGTCTTGTCCAGCAAAGGCTCACCCCGTCACTGAACCACCCATGCCACCTGTTGCTCGGAGGAGACCATGGTATTGAAAAGGAAGGGGTAAGCGCATCACCCAGAGAAGTGACCTGGCAACAAATGGTCAACTTTACCCTGGGAGGAGGAGGTGTCAACATGTTCTGCCGACAACACAGCTTTCACTTGCGCATCGTCGATGTAGGAGTGGACCATGACTTGAGTCACACAGACGGCATCATCCACCGGAAAATAGCCTACGGCACCCGCAACTTTCTTTATGAACCGGCCATGACCTATCAAGAGATGGACCAGGCGCTGACTGTCGGTGAAGACCTGGTAGACCAGTGCGCCATGGAGGGATGCGAGGTTGTATGCATCGGAGAGATGGGCATCGCCAACACATCGCCATCCAGCATCTGGATGAGCCTGTTTGCACATATCCCACTACCGGAATGTATCGGTGCGGGGTCAGGACTGGCCTCACCAGGAGTCAGCCACAAACAGCATATCCTCCAACAGGCACTCGACCGCTACCTGGCGACGGAAGAACAGAGCACGGAGAACATCATCCGCTATTTCGGAGGCTTTGAGATGGTAGCCGCCATCGGAGCCATGCTTCACGCCGCCGAGCGCCACCTTATTATATTAATAGACGGATTTATCATGACTGCCTGCGCCATGGCAGTGCTCCAACTGTATCCTGAAGCCAAAAGCTATATGATCTTCGGACACCAGGGCGACGAGACCGGCCACAAACGTATGCTTGAAGCAATCGGAGCCCGCCCGCTACTCAATCTCGGACTCCGACTGGGTGAAGGAACGGGGGCCTTGTGCGCCTTCCCCCTCATCGACAGTGCGGCAAGAATGATGAACGAAATGAACAACTTTGAACATGCGCATATCACTAAATACTTCTGAACGCCACTGGTATGACAACCTTTGGGCATCCTTGATATTTTTCACCCGCCTACCCTTCTGGCGCATCTACCAGCCACCTCGCGAGTGTTACCAATCTGTCGTGGAACACTGGCCACTGGCAGGATGGCTGACGGGGGGAATCATGGCCGCCGTGCTCTATCTCGCCAGCATGATATTCCCCTATGCCGTGGCCATACTGCTGGCCATGGCCACACGAGTGTTGCTCACCGGAGCACTCCACGAGGACGGACTATGTGACTTCTTCGACGGTTTTGGCGGGGGCGGCACCAACCGGCAGCGCATCCTTGACATCATGAAGGACTCACGCATAGGCACCTATGGGGTGCTGGGACTTGTCCTTTACGAGGGACTGCTCTTCGCCACGCTCTATGCCATTCCACCACAACTGGCCGCATGGACTGTGCTCGCAGCCGACCCGTATGCCAAGATGGTCGCAGGACAGATTATCATGATGTTACCATACGCCCGCACAGAGGAGGAGTCAAAAGCCAAGACAGTATACAGGAATATAGACGTCAGGGCCGGTATCAGCATGGCTCTACAAGGCCTATTGCCCATGGGTATTTATCTCTATCTGGCAGCAGATGTGGTAGACTTCCAATATGTGATCTTCGCACCATGCCTGGTCATGTATTTCCTGTATTTGCTCATCAGGAAACGTCTCCGTGGGTATACCGGTGACTGCTGTGGCGCTTTGTTCCTACTCTCCGAACTGACGGTCTATCTGGCCGTGGCCTACAGTGTGAAATAACAGGTATCAAAAAAAACGATATTCTTCAAAAACGAAAAAACAAAATCATGAAAGTAGTACTCATCAGACATACACACGTGGATGTACCCAAAGGTACGTGCTACGGCTGGACAGATGTGCCCGTTGCCAGCACTTTTGAACAAGAAGCCATCACGACCAAAAAGAACCTGGAAATACACTTGCCGTTTGACCACGTCTACTCCTCTCCTCTCACAAGAGCCAGAAAGTTGGCCACATTTTGTGGCTACCCACATCCCGAGACCGATGACCGACTCAAAGAAATGAATATGGGCGACTGGGAAATGCAACGTTTTGACGACATTGAAGACCAAGGGTTGCAACGCTGGTATGACGACTTCATGCACGTATCCACAACCAACGGAGAAGGATTTCCGCAACTATATGACCGGGTCGCTTCATTTCTGGACGAGCTCAAGAAGACGAACTACCAGAATGTGGCTGTCTTTGCCCACGGTGGCGTGCTCATCTGTGCCGGCATCTATGCCGGCCTGTTTCCGGCAGAAGGCTGCTTCCACCATCTGGTGGACTGTGGCGGATTGGAAGTCATCGAAATTTAGTTGTTTTTTAGCCTTTAACTAAAATGCTAAAAAAAGATGCGGAAGTACAAAGGGAAAATTCCTTGTGCTTCCGCATCTTATTATATAGGGCTATATTATATACAAGCCATTATCTATGAAAGCTTTTCTATAATCTTTCCGCCTTCACCCAATGCTTCCATATTGAGGGGAATCATGTTATGATGGCGTTCTGGAAGCGTCTTGTAGAGAGCCTTTTCCATGCCCGCATTACTAATGATTGGACAAATCTTGAGGAATCCACCAAGCACAATCATGTTGAACACCTTATTGTTTTTCATCTCGGCAGCCTTGTCCATCGCATTAATACGATAGACGGTAATATCCTTACGCTGGGGCGGATTGATAATGCCAAACCCGTCATAAATCAATATGCCACCAGGTTTCACCTTGGGTTCAAATTTTTCCAAAGAAGGCTGGTTGAGCACAATGGCCACATCATAAGAACTTAAGATGGGTGACGAAATTTTCTCGTCACTCACGATGACCGTCACATTGGCAGTACCGCCACGCTGTTCAGGACCATAAGCAGGCATCCATGTCACTTCCTTATCTTCCATCAGTCCGGAATAAGCCAAAATCTTGCCCATAGAGAGCACGCCCTGA
>CALGHW010000276.1 GCA_937916075.1 uncultured Prevotella sp. | reverse complement strand
CGTCCGACCCGATATAGGCGCCAAAGAACTCCTGGTCGCCATAAGGAGCCATGGCCAACTGGACGGCGAACAGGGCTTCCTTGGTCTTGGCAGCCTCCAACCGCTTGATGGCGGGCATCAGGGGCTTCACACCATCACGCTCACGGCGCACGGAGTCCATGGCCAGCTTGTAGAGCTCACTGAGTTTCCATTCGGTGGTGCCTTTGGTGAAGGTCTTGGTCTTCAGCTCGTTGAGGATGCTGTTGATGCGTTTGTTGTTGTCCTCGCCCAACTTGTCGAAGCTGCCATAGCGCGAATAGGCGGCGGGCAGGGGGTGTTTCTTCATCCATCCGCCACAGGCGAACTGGTAGAAGTCGTCGGCCGGACGCACCGTCTGGTCGAGGTCTGTCAGGTCAAGACCCGACTTGAGCTGGCCCTGGGCCATACCTGTCAGCGACAGGGAGGCAAAGGCCATCATAGAAATTAAGCTTTTCAGTTTCATTTTTCTCTTGTGTGATATTTTATTTTTCTGATATTTTTCTCAACAGTCTCCCTTCAGCTGTTCAAGCGTTTCGGAGCATTGTTCCCAGCGTTCCACCTCTGCGTCAAGTTTTTGCTTGATGTCGGTATACTCGGTGATGAGGTTCATGTCGGAGGCGTTGGCGGGCTGGCAGAGCAGTTCGTCGAGTTGCTTGATGCGCTCCTCCATCTGGGCTATCAGCGCCTCGGCGTCTTTCACGGCCTTCTCGGCCTTGCGTATTTTCTTCTGTTGTTCCTTATGCTCGGCATACGACACTTTGCCTCCGGCTGCCGGGGCCTCTGCCCCACCCTTCTCGGGGGCTTGCGGCTGGGATGTATTATCCTTGGCTGCTGTGAAGAGGTGGTCGAGCCGCTGTCCTTGACTGTCGGAAGCCTGCTTGCTGAGCAGGAAATCATAGATGCCGCCAATATGCTCGCGCACCCGTCCACCGCCAAACTCATAAACCTTGCCCACCAGTCCGTCGAGGAACTCACGGTCGTGGCTCACGATAATGGCCGTGCCGTCGAAGGCTTTGATGGCCTCCTTGAGCACATCCTTCGAGGGAAGGTCGAGGTGGTTGGTAGGCTCATCGAGGATGAGCAGGTTGACGGGTTCAAGCAGCAGGCGTATCATGGCCAGACGGCTACGCTCGCCGCCGCTGAGCACCTTGACCTTCTTGTCAATGGCATCGCCGCCAAACATGAACGAGCCGAGGATGTTCTTGATACGGAGCCGCATCTCACCTTTGGCCACACGGTCGATGGTTTCAAAGACGGTGAGGTTCTCATCGAGCAACTGGGCCTGGTTTTGGGCGAAATAGCCTATCTGTACATTATGGCCCACCTTGAGCTTGCCGGTATAGGATATCTCGCCCATGATGCACTTCACGAGGGTTGACTTACCCTCTCCGTTCTTGCCGACGAAGGCCACCTTCTCACCACGCTTGATGGTGAGGTTGACACCGGAGAACACCGTGTGGTGGCCATAGTCCTTGCGCAGGTCCTCACAGATGACGGGATAGTCGCCACTGCGCAAACAGGGCGGAAACTTGAGGTGCATGGCTGACGTGTCCACCTCGTCTACCTCGATGGGCACAATCTTTTCCAGTTGCTTCACCTTCTGCTGCACCTGAACGGCCTTGGTAGCCTGGTAACGGAATCGCTCTATGAAAGCGCGCATCTCGGCTATCTCTTTCTGCTGGTTCTCATAGGCCCGCAACTGCTGCTCCCGGCGCTCGGCCCGCAGCTTGACATACTCGTCATACTTCACCTTGTAGTCTATCACCCGGCCACAGGATATCTCGAGCGTGCGGTTGGTAACGTTGTTGATGAATGCACGGTCATGGCTCACCAACACCACGGCACTGCCGCTCTGGGCCAGGAATTGTTCCAGCCACTGGATACTCTCGATGTCAAGGTGGTTGGTGGGCTCATCGAGCAGGAGCACGTCCGGGCGACGCAACAGTATCTTGGCCAGCTCTATACGCATACGCCAGCCACCGCTGAACTCACTGGTGGGACGGTCGAAGTCGGCACGCTCAAATCCGAGTCCGCAGAGCGTACGCTCCAACTCAGCCTCGCAGTTGTCGGCACCCATCATCATGTATCGCTCATGCTCGGTGGTAAACTCCTCCACCAGCTTCAAGTAGCTCTCGCTCTCATAATCGGTGCGCTCGGCCAGCTCTTGGTTGAGCCGTTCCACCTTCTCCTTCAGGGCAGTCACCTCTGAGAAGGCCTTGTGGGCCTCCTCTCTCACGGTGGTGTCGTCCTGGAGTATCATCACCTGGGGCAGATAGCCGATGGTGGTTCCCGCCGGCACACTCACCGTGCCACCCGTGGGTTTTTGCCGTCCGCACAATATCTTCAACATGGTAGACTTGCCGGCGCCATTCTTGCCCACCAAGGCAACCCTGTCGTGGTCGTTGACCACAAAACTGGCGCCACAGAAAAGGGGCTTCACGCCAAACTCTACCGTCAATCCTTCTACTGAAATCATTTTGTCTGTTACACGTAAAAATACTTCAAAGGTGCAAAATTACACATTTTATTCCATGCAAAGGGGGAATACAATGATAAAAAGGGTGAAATTCCTTCTTTTTACTTTCTTTTCACATATATACAGAAAAGGCATCCGTATACCTTCTTCTGGTATGCGGATGCCTTCTTTTATACAGTGGCCACCGGTTAGGCGATTACCACTTGAAAGTGCCATAGACAGGCATCGCAAACAGCCTATATAGACATGCTAAACGGCTTAGTTACGAGGCCCGACGGCCATGATTCTGTTACGGTTTTAGCAAAGGCCCTTGGTCTGCTCGGCCACCTCAGCATTAATCTTGGCGGCAAAGTCGGCGATAGTCATCACGCCACGGTCCTCGGCACCCTGCTTGCGGACGCTGACAGTCCCGTCGTTCTGCTCCTGCTCACCCACAATGACCATATAGGGGATGCGCTTCAGCTCGTTGTCACGCACCTTACGGCCTATCTTCTCGTTGCGGGCGTCGATGATGGCGCGCACGCCCTTGGCGTCGAGTGCCTGACGCACCTGCTCGGCATAGGCGTTGAACTTCTCCGAAATAGGCAGGATAGCCACCTGGTCGGGCGTGAGCCACAGAGGGAAGTGACCGGCTGTATGCTCGATGAGCACAGCGGTGAAACGCTCCAGCGAGCCAAACGGCGCACGGTGAATCATCACCGGAGTCTGCTTGGAGTTGTTCTCATCGGTGTATTCCAGTTTGAAACGCTCGGGCAGGTTGTAGTCCACCTGGATGGTACCCAACTGCCAACGACGGCCAATGGCATCCTTGACCATGAAGTCGAGCTTAGGACCATAGAAGGCTGCCTCGCCCACTTCCTCGCGGGCATCAAGGCCCTTCTCCTTACAAGCCTCGCGGATGGCGTTCTCACTCTCTTCCCATATCTCAGGACTGCCGATATACTTCTCCTTGTCCTTGGGGTCATGGAGGGATATCTGGGCCTCATAGTTCTCGAATCCGAAAACTGAGAACACCTTGAGGATGATGTCGATGATAGACTCAAACTCCTTTTTCACCTGTCCCGGTGTGACAAAGATGTGGGCATCATCCTGGGTGAAAGTGCGCACACGGGTCAGTCCGTGGAGCTCACCGCTCTTCTCATAGCGGAACACAGTACCAAACTCGGCAATACGCAACGGCAGGTCCTTATAAGAACGGGGCTTGCGGGCGTAAATCTCGCAGTGGTGAGGACAGTTCATCGGCTTGAGCATATACTCTTCGTCTTCCTCAGGCGTATGGATAGGCTGGAAAGCGTCCTTGCCGTAGTGGGCATAGTGGCCCGATGTGACATAGAGGCTCTTGCCGCCAATACCCGGTGTGATGACCTCCTGGTAGTTGTACGGACGGAGCAAGCTACGGAGCAACTCCTGCAGGCGCAGGCGGAGCTGTGTGCCTTTGGGCAGCCAGATGGGCAGACCCTTACCCACACGCTCGGAGAACATGAAAAGTTCCATCTCCTTGCCTATCTTGCGGTGGTCGCGCTTCTTGGCCTCCTCCAGCATCACGAGATACTCGTCGAGCAACTTCTTCTTCGGGAACGACACGCCATAAAGACGCTGCATCTGCTCGCGGCTGGCATCGCCACGCCAGAAAGCGCCGGCAATACTGGTGAGCTTCACGGCCTTGATGGCTCCTGTATTGAGCAGGTGTGGAC
>CALGHW010000275.1 GCA_937916075.1 uncultured Prevotella sp. | reverse complement strand
ACGCTACCCACAAGTGGATGACATCCCGCAGCCGCTCCGCGATGAATTCCGCCAGGGATCGCTTCCACTCATGAAATACACCAACCTGCTCACCTTCAACACCCGAGCCATCACGCTCTACATCAGCTGTCTGCTGGGAGTGCCATACGTCTATCCCCTGGTTGAGATTATCGTTTTCTCTATCATGTACCGCCATATGCACCATACCCACGAGGCGCTCTGTCGGCGTCTGGATGAAAAGTATTGCCAATGAAACATCTGTTGTTGCTCCTCTTTGCGGTCTTTGTGCCACTCTGTGCCCTTTGCTCGACATACCAAGACAAACGACAAGCGGATACAGACACCACCAAGTGGTATAACCGCACCCACAAACTGAACGAGGTAACCGTCAGTTCCCGTCGCCAACGATACAGCCGCAAGAATAATCCTGCTGTGGAGTTAATGCGGAAAGTCATCGCCGCCAAACGACGGACAGACTTGAGCAACAATGACTACTATGCATTCCAAAAATACCAAAAGATAACTCTCTCGGCCAACGATGTCACCCCAGACGACTTGACCGAGGGAATGGGGATACTGGGCAAAATCCCTGGGCTCATCAACCAAGTGGAAACCTGTCCGCTCAACAACAAGCTCATCATCCCGCTCACCTACACGGAAACCGTCAGTCGCCACGTCTTTCGCAAGCATCCACATGCGGAACGAGACGTGGTGACCGGCGAGCGTACAGAAGGGCTCAACCAACTGTTCCAGACCGGTGACATCCTAACAGCCGCTCTGAAAGACTTTTTCACCGACGTGGATATCTATGATGACCAAATCAGGCTGCTGCAACATCCATTCACATCCCCTATCGGCAAGGACGCCATAGCCTTCTACCGGTTTTTTATCATCGACACGCTCCAAGTGGAGCGCGACAGCTGCATCCACCTCTACTTCTCCACAAGATTTCGGATTCTCCGGACACCTTTATATATTAAAGGACTCTACCTTCCGGGTAAGACGGTGTGAAATCAGTCTACCCCGAAAAACCGGTGTCAACTTTGTTGACGGAATGACCGTCACACAGGAATTTGGCCAGCAAGCCAATGGCCAATGGACCCTCACGGCCGATGACATGGCCGTGGAACTGTCTCTGTTCAGCTTCCTCCAAAAAGCCATCGTGGTCCGCCACACCCGACTCGGACATTACGAGTTTACCCCGATTCCCGACGGAGCCTTTTCAATCTACACCAAAGCTGAAGTTGAAAAAAAAGCAAAATACAGAGACCAAACCTTTTGGACAGCCAACCGACCGATAGCCCTCAGTGGCAGCGAGCGCCACATGAGCCGATTCATCCATGAACTCAAGCAGGGCAGCGCCTATCAATATATCATGGCAGGACTCAAACTGCTGACGGAGAACTTTATCGAGACAGGTAGTTCCACGCATCCGAGCAAGGTGGACATAGGGCCCGTCAATACCTTGTTGACAAGTAATTTCATCGATGGATTCCGTACCCGCATCAGCGCACAGACCACAGGCAACCTCAACCCCCACCTGTTTCTCAGCGGCTATTATTCCCATGGATGGCGCAGCCACAAAAATTACTACAACGGTGAAATCACCTATTCCTTCAACCGCAAAGACTACCTGCCCGACGAGTTCCCCATGCGCTATGTCCGCCTGGCGAGCAGCTATGACGTGTGCGCCCCCACCGACCGCTTTCTGACCACCGACAAGGACAATGTGTTTACCTCCCTCAAATGGACCTCTGTAGACAAGATGATGCTATACCGCCGTCATACCGTCAGCCTGGTCCGCGAAGAGCGCTGGGGACTACGCACCACCCTGTCCTTCAAGCAAGAGACCGACAAGGCCCGTGGCCAACTCCACTTCATCCCCTTATCCACAAAGGAAGAGCAATCATTCAAGACCACCGAACTGAGTCTGCAACTACGGTATGCCCCTGGTGAAAAATTTGTCAACACCAAACAACGCCGCCGGCCGCTCAACCGCGACGTGCCCGTAATCACCCTCAGCCACACACTCGGCATGAAAGGCCTTTTCGGAGCCCAATACCACAGCAACATGACCGACCTGTCGCTTTTCAGCCGCCTGTGGGTGAAAAGTTGGGGAAAGATAGACATCGACATCAAGGCAGGAGCCCAATGGAACCAAGTACCATACCCCCTACTCTGCATGCCGGCCGCCAATCTTTCATACATCACCCAATACAGCACCTTCGGCCTCATCAACAACATGGAATTCCTCAACGACCGCTATGCCAGCCTTATGCTCACCTGGGACCTCAACGGAAAAATATTCAACCGTCTGCCCCTCATCAAAAAACTGAAATGGCGCGAATACATCGGCATACGCACCCTGTGGGGCACCCTCACAGACAAGAACAACCCCTACCAGCTTTCCAATTATACCTCCAACACGCTCATGGCTTTTCCCGAAGGCTCTTACCAGATGGATACCAACCGCCCCTATGTGGAAGTCTTGGCCGGTGTACACAATGTATTCCGATTCTTCCATATAGAATATGTACGCAGGCTCAACTACCTCCATCTGCCCACAGCCCACAAGCAAGGCATCCGAGTCAAATTCAGTCTGAAATTCTAAACCACGTCATCCCGTCAGCAGAAAAATCCCAAAAAGACAGTGTGACAAGAGCTGTTATGCCAACTTGTCACACTGCCCATTGTCTTTCCTTATACACTCTCCCTTGGCACACGCTTTGCCTTTCAGTATGCGGATTGCGAAAGCAACCCAGAGATAATTAACATTGATAATAAAAAAATAAAAATATAAGAATTATGGGAAAGATTATTGGAATCGACTTAGGTACTACAAACTCTTGTGTAGCCGTATTTGAAGGCAACGAACCTGTAGTAATCGCCAATAGCGAAGGCAAGCGCACAACACCTTCTGTGATTGGTTTTGTAAAAGACGGCGACCGCAAGGTAGGCGATCCTGCCAAGCGTCAAGCTATCACAAACCCCAAAAACACGGTATACTCCATCAAGCGTTTCATGGGTGAAACCTATGAGCAGAGCCGCAAAGAGGCAGAGGCAATGCCTTATACCGTTGTCAACGAGGGAGGCTATCCCCGTGTAGACATCGAGGGCCGTAAATATACGCCACAGGAGATTTCAGCTATGATTCTCCAGAAGATGAAGAAAACAGCCGAAGACTATCTCGGACAAGAAGTGACAGATGCAGTCATCACCGTACCGGCCTACTTCTCTGACTCACAGCGTCAGGCAACCAAGGAGGCAGGTCAGATTGCCGGTCTGAACGTTCGTCGTATTGTCAACGAGCCTACAGCCGCAGCCTTGGCTTACGGTGTGGACAAGGCCAACAAGGATATGAAGATTGCCGTATTCGACCTCGGTGGCGGTACATTCGATATCTCTATTCTGGAATTCGGTGGCGGCGTGTTTGAGGTGCTCTCCACCAATGGTGACACTCACCTCGGTGGTGATGACTTCGACCAGGTGATTATCAACTGGCTGGCCGATGGCTTCAAGAATGAGGAAGGCGTAGATCTCCGCAAAGACCCGATGGCCATGCAGCGCTTGAAGGAAGCCGCCGAGAAAGCGAAGATAGAGTTGTCAAGTTCTACTTCTACAGAAATCAACCTTCCGTATATCACGGCTGTTGACGGTATGCCAAAGCACTTGGTAAAGACGCTGACTCGTTCACAGTTTGAGCAGTTGGCCCACAACTTGATTCAGGCATGTCTGGTTCCTTGCCAGAATGCTATCCGCGACGCCAAGCTCTCCACATCAGATATCGACGAGGTAATCTTGGTAGGTGGTTCAAGCCGTATCCCCGCCGTTCAGACCCTCGTTAAGAACTACTTCGGCAAAGAGCCGTCCAAGGGTGTTAACCCTGACGAGGTGGTAGCCGTAGGTGCAGCCATTCAGGGTGCCATTCTGAACAAGGAAGAGGGTGTTGGTGACATCGTATTGCTCGACGTTACTCCATTGACTCTCGGTATCGAGACCATGGGTGGTGTCATGACAAAGCTGATTGACGCTAACACAACTATCCCTTGCAAGAAGAGCGAGGTATTCTCTACCGCAGCAGATAACCAGACAGAGGTTACCATCCACGTACTTCAGGGTGAGCGTCCGATGGCAGCTCAGAACAAGAGTATCGGTCAGTTCAACTTGACAGGTATCGCTCCAGCTCGTC
>CALGHW010000274.1 GCA_937916075.1 uncultured Prevotella sp. | reverse complement strand
CATCCATGTCTATATCACTATTATATAGACGAGCTATTTTCGTCGGAAACGAATAGCTATGATAGGCCCTTTTGAATGACTTGTCATGCTTGACAAGCCATTCATAAACTGAAGGAATCTTTCTCTTTCTGTGGGTTGAATAGGTAACCGACTGTTCCAAATGATGAGTGTAAATGTTTTGCGCTTTACAACAAGTATCCACGCCAACAATAGCACTGTCTTCACTTACACAAAGAGCAGATTCGGCCGAAAGATACCCACTAAAGGAAATGCCATACAGGAATGTTATTATTTGATATACTTTCATGATACATATTTTTACGTTAAAGAGCAACCTAATTGATAACCTCCATAATTGCAAGTTAAATGCCAATCACAATCCAAATCATTAGAATGAATAGTGCAATAGAAATCAAATCCATGATTAGAACCACCAAAAACAAAACTCTCATTATTAGAACTCAAGCCTTCCTCTTCTCTACGTCCTTTATAATCTCCATCTTTATAATATGCATATGATAATGAAATATTGGATATCTCTATTTTTGATGTTTCATCATCATTGTATTCTGCATACAAATTAAAATATATTGTATATTCATCCTTAACGGCTCTATCAGTAAAAAACTCACTCCACGTCTCATTCTCACTTCCTACTCTCGTTTTTCTATTAAGCCTATAAAAACGATACCTATTTCCTTCTTTTTTTCCAATGAATGTCCCTTTAACCATTGCGACAGCTTTCATCCAATCCTCTATTTCTGTCTCAGAGTCATCCAAATGCTTCATCACGACATCATCTGTCAAGCGAATATTTCCCGAGACGCCATATTCTTCCGCCATACTTGAAATTTTGGATTTCATCACAGCGAATTTCTCTTCTTGAGAATCATTATTCTCATCAAAGTCTGAAGTACATCCCACGATTCCCAATGTCATTACCAATGACAAGATTAAAAAGATTTTTGTTTTCATCATCTTGATTGTTTTAAGTTTGTAATTTATTTTAATACCAGTCTATCTGGCCTTTCTCATAACTGAATATACGTTCCTCCGAGCCTTCCGTCAAGTCATCTTGCTTTTGTCAAAATAGCAGAGCTGGTAGAGATTACTCCACCGTCATCAACCGACAGGGGAATATCACGACCGTTCAACTAACTCCCATATCCATCAAAATAAGTGGTACCTATATGTTGCTTGCCGGTTTTCAACATTCTCACTGACCTTGAATAGAGGAAAACGGTCACAGGACGGTATTCCTTCAAGGATGGCAAATCCAGATACTGAGTCCAACTATCACTATCCTTGACTATACAGGCATAGCTATAAGTACTCAAGCGCCTATATTGATCTTCCGGATTGGCTTTTGTCCTTCTTGGCTCACTTTTTCTCCATTCTCCCAAGACTTTTACCGGAATATTGCTCACCCTCAGAAACTTGTTGTCATAGACCCATACAACAGGTCTTTGCTCATACGTCAGACAGCACACATCTTCATAAGGCAAATTGACGTGCTCATAGATTTCATAGCGGGGACGGCCAATATAAAAATGGTGGTCGGGATATTCTATTGCGTAGGGATATGACAGCCCACTGTTCTGCTTAGTAAAAGCAGGATCTTGCCGCAGCAACCACTCATAAAGTGTGGGCATTGACAGGCCATTGGACAAAACACTGTCAGCACCTTTGTCACAGTCATAATAAATACCACCGCAACGATTCTCCTGCTGTTTTTTCCTGCCATGACTCGTAACATCTATCTGATAATCCGCACCACGACTCGCACTCGGCATACTGACATATACCGTCCAGGAACCTCGGCACTCATCTGCGACAGGCAAAGAGAAACGGCCCTCCCCATCTGTCGTAACTGAATATTTGACATTTTTGTTCCTTTGCCAGAATGACACTGTCAACCGCTTGTTGGCAACATCCTTATGTTTCTTGACGCTTCTCAAACAACCGGAAAAGGTCAAGGAATCTTTGGCGCAAGCATAAGCATGTGCCGCTTGCGCCAATGTATTACTGTAGGGCTGAGGTTCGGACGCATTCGCCTGAATGAATCCGAACAGTAAAATTAGAAATAAAAAGATCATTAAAACTTATTATCAATTAATGAAAAACTAAGTAGGTGCTCAAAATTAATTTATATGATTCTATGCTTTATTTTGGCTTGTATGTTCAGCTCCGAAGAGGGAGTGTAGCGGGCTACACGACTGATGAGAGCTGGACATACGGGCCGAAAGAGAGTGTAGAGGCATATAAAAGCATCACTTCTTTTAGTGAGATTCATATATGCGATTAATTTTGAGTACCTACTTATAATACAGAAAGTGTGGCTGTTCCATTTCCATCTTCTTCTGTATATACACCGGTAATAGTCACAATTTCAGTTGTTCCATCGGAATAGGTAATTTCTATCATATAGGAATAAGAAATAGTCAGATGATCTTCATCTCCATTAAACATCGGGTCTGGAGAGCCTATATCTCTTACAGAAACAATCCATACTTCAGTTTCATTTCCATTCTCATCTTTTTTCTTTTTACGAAAATCTTCATCGACATCAAATCCACAATTAAGAGAATTACTAATATCATGTCCATATTCATAATCAAAATCCATTGAAAATCCATAATTATCTTTCCAACCGTTATTTGAAAATGATCCAGAATGATGCTCTTCTTCCCAGTCATAATCTGATGGGGAACGTCTGGGGCTTTTCCTTCCCACTTTAGCCACTACACCAAACCGCTTTTCACCTTTTGTTTTCAATACATAAGTCCCTTGTATCTCAAGAGCCATTTGGATACGACTTTCAATTTCTTCATCTGTAATATTCAGATTTTTTAATAATGCTTCGTCTGTAATTGAAAAACTTTTCAGGCCATATTCAGACGCTATGTTCTTAACTCGATTCTTCACACTCTTCAATTTCTCTTCTTGAGAATTATTATTCTCATCAAAGTCTGAAGTACATCCCACGATTCCCAATGTCATTACCAATGACAAGATTAAAAAGATTTTTGTTTTCATCATCTTGATTGTTTTAAGTTTGTAATTTATTTTAATACCAGTCTATCTGGCCTTTCTCATAACTGAATATACGTTCCTCCGAGCCTTCCGTCAAGTCATGAAGGATGTATAATGCGCCCGACGGTACATTCACGAAAGTGACCTTGCAGTCGGTTGCCGTCACAGTCCCGACAATAACTTGCTTGCCTTTGTCAAAATAGCAGAGCTGGTAGAGATGTCCTGGCTCCACATGATTGCCGTCGTTGCGGGGCAGAAAACGGATTTCACTGACAGACACAGGCTCTCCCATGTCCACTCCTGCCCATGCGCCACGGGCATGAAGGCTCTCATAATAGGAAAGTTTGTCCTTGTCGATGATTTTCTTTACCTTTGTCTTGTTATATCGCATATCGTCGCCCAAAGCCTCCTTTGGGATAAGCTCCGTGCCGGAACCGTATAGTTCCAGCTCGGCCAAGTTTCCCTTGCTGCCATTGGGGGCCTTGTAACGCCAATAGCGGAATTTACGTCCAGATATATTCACCTTCACCGTATTATACCAAGCGGAAGGCGTTTCCTTGATGTCTGCTATCCTCACGGCATCCTTGAAATTGGACGAGTCGGAAGCCTCTATATAGCCGCCACGCATGGCGCGGGCATAGTCGAGCATCCGCCCGAAGAGTGGATACTTGCGGTCCATCGTCAATGTTACTTTCCGGGACATGTCCGGAGTGAAACGCCGGATGCTACCGTCTGCCCGAAACAAGAAAGGGTCATCACAAGGAACACTTCCGTTTCGTCCCCACAATACAGACATATAGACAATATCATGCCCCATAGACTTGAATGTCACCTGCCTACTGCTGTCTATCAAAGACCAATCCACAGGTACCCAGTCTTGATTGTCAAACACAGACAAATAGGCAAACCGCCTTTTCATCTGCATCTGCGGCAACGTCAACGTGATGTCCTCACCCTTGAAATACTCAGAGGAAACATCTTTGAAGAAAGGACTGTTCAACGTCGGTGGCAAGGGCTCGCCCCATTGTTCATTGAGCGCATAAGCACTCTGCCTCTGATAAGCGAAGGTACGCCTGAACACCTTGGCCATCTTTTCGCCCGTCCGCGAGGATTGCCCAGGATATGTCTCGCTACCCAAGAACGGTACGGTCTGCCCAGTATTGTCATGCAATGCGTTCCAACTGTGACGAAAAGCCTTGTTGGGCCATTGAGGCGTGTAGTCATAGCTTACGGGAATGCCACACGAACGCATGATATAGGTGGTCAGCTTGGCATAATTGGAACATTCACCCATCCGCATATCCATCAACACTGACACAGGCAAATCCACTTCCGAATGTGGAAGAGCCTTGTCATCCACCTTAAAATTAAAGCTCTTGATACCGTCACAAACACCGCGGGCCGCCCAATAGGCTGAATAACGACGCTCATCACAAGCTGTAAGTACATTGGCGTCATCCGCAAACTGTCTCCTCAGCGACTGTCGATTGTCTTCAAACCGCTCATTGCCCAACCTATAAGGCAAAAGCCATTCACAAAATTCGTCAAACGACAAATGGCGCGCCCAACGTCCCTGACGCCAATCGGCATAAGTCGCATCAATATGACGAATCAGAAACTGTGCCGTCAGCCGGTCTGCGTCCCCCACCTTTTCTTTGCCTTCACCTATATTGCCCAAGGTCTTGTATATATTCTGGTAGTGGGGAATAGAGACTGGATACTTATAATGCTGGCTTACCTCATGCACTTGCCGATAATAGTCCGCCAACAGGCTGCTCTCATAAAAATAGTGATACTTCATATTTTCCACCAGGAACTTGGCGGCCTGCAGTTTTTCCTTGTCTCCAAGACGGGTATAGTGGGCAATCACTTCATCGCCCACCTTGCCGGTGTGTGGCGTGCCACCATGGAGGGGCACGCCACACAACAGCAAAAGTGTTGCCAAAAGCAGGGATAAAGAGAGTGCTTTCTTCATACCAGTTACTTTACTCACCACAAACGACGGTTCCTAAAATCTGCATCTGGCGGTTTTCACCGGTACAGATGGTGTACACGCCTGTGCCATAGTCGGACAGGCAATAACGCTCGGTGTCGTCTTTTGACACATTCGGAAGAGTCTCCTTCTCACACACCTTACCGTTTTTGTAGATAAGGATGTTCATGTTCTCCGAATCTTGCTTGAAGGTCAGTTCAAGGTCGGTTGTGGCAGGGTCAAACTTGGCGGAGACATACCCATTATCAAAGGTATGTTTGTTGCCTTCATTAATGCCTCCAGAACGAGGGCGAACTGTTGCAAACACGCATTGAGCCAAGACTGCCCACAATGCCATTATCAATATTTTTTTCATTGTTAGTGATAGTTTTATATTCGGTGCAAATGTATTCAAAAAAAAATTTCAATCCAAATCATATTTAGGATGAGCGTCACAGTTTATTTTCATTAAATCACTTATTATCAACACTTTAATAATTTTGTGACGGTCAAAAATGTGACAGTTTAAAATGTGAATAATATTTAAAATTTACTTCAACATATATTTTTTCCTTCAAAAGGAGTAATTTTGTAATCGATATACAAAACAAATCTCCATGAAACATGTCTTCATTTTATCTCTATTAGCCGTAACTTTATTTTTAGGAAGTTGTCAACAACAGAGTAACACATATACACATTTAGAAGCCATCGACTCTCTCTTACATCAAGAGCTGGCAGATTCAGCCTATCAACAAATCATAAAAACAGACACGTCAATATTGAAAAGTGACGCCGACCAGGCTTATTATTATCTACTCTTAACGTGGTCAAGATATGTAAAATATCAACCTTTTACTACAGATAGCCTCATCAATCAGTCCATCAACTATTATCAACATAAAAAAGAAACAGACAAGTTAGCACTTGCCTATGCTGTAAAAGGAGAAGCTATTTATGAAGCAGGAAATATAACGGAGGCCATTCTTTGTTTGAAAGAATGTGAGCACTTGGCCCAGACGCTGAAAGACAACTTTCTTGACAACAAGCTCTATGGAGCACTGACGATGATTAACAGTCAGCAAAATGAATATGCTTTAGCACTAAAATATGGAAAGAAAAGATTAGAGACGGCTCTACGCAGTCAAAACAAGTCTTGGATAGCCGGAAGTCTCAATCAACTGGCCGTTTGCTTCTATGGATTAAAAGAACAGGACAGTGCCTGCCAATACATCAACCGATGCATTCCATATATCAAGAATGTGACCGATGAAGAAAAGGTTATCCTACTGGACAATATCGGCTTCTTTAATATTGAAACCCATCCTGACACTGCCTTGAAATACCTGCACATCGCTGAAAGAATAGCCCCATCGGCAGATACCTATGACAACCAAGCAAGAATATATGCAAATCAAGGACAGGAAAAGGAAGCTGACAGTCTTTGGACTATCGCTTTAGAGAAAAGCAATTTGAAACAAAAAATAACGATTATCGAAGCCATCCTACAACATAAAAACAAAATGCGATGTCCTGAAAAAGAAACAGGATATCTAAAATCTCAACTTCTTACGCTAAAAGATAGCCTAAACAGGAAAATAAAAGAAACGAATATTGAAAAGCAACAATATCATTTTGATTACCTGACGGCACAACACAGTAAGGACCAATCCATCAACATTTTGGAAAAAGAATTAATCGGACTGGGAAGTTTCCTTATCTTTCTCTTTTTCTTATTTCTCTATAAACGGCATAAAAACAAAACAGAGACTTTCAAACAAATGGATGCATTAGAGACCGACATAAAAAAGAAAGATGAAATTATTAAAAATCTGAAGACTGTATCAGAAAACAACCAAAAATTTGCCAACGAGTTAGAAACAAAGCTGAACAAACAAAATACAAACATCTTATCAGGAAAACAATTATTTGAAAGCATCAAACAAGGACAGACAACTGCTTCCTGGAAAAAGAAAGCGTATATACAAGTGTTTTCCTATTATGCCGTATTTCATCCTTCATCCGCTGAAGATATTCTCTTAAAGCACCCTAATGCTACCCCTCGTCAAAAAATTTATCTTATCCTAAAGGAAGAGGGATGGGATGACGAAAAAATCGCCCAATGCCTTTGCATCAGCAAAGACTCGCTACGCACCATAAAATAC
>CALGHW010000273.1 GCA_937916075.1 uncultured Prevotella sp. | reverse complement strand
TGTCCTGGATGCTCTGTCCCTTGATGTCCTTCTTGAGCAAGCCCACGAGATAGTCGCAGGCCTCTTTCACCTGGACCGACGCCTTGCGGCCGTCGAGCGCGCGGAGATAGAGATACTGGATATCGGTGTGTGAGAGGGCGGGCTGACGGTGGTGGCGCTTCTCATACTGCTTCAGGCGCTCCACCTCCTTCACCACCTCGCTGTCCATGAAGGCAAAGGCACGGTCGAGCAAGTCGCCGGTCAGCGACTGGGGCCCGGCCATAACGTTCAGGCGCACCAGTTTCTCGGCAATAGACACGGTGAGATACTGATTGCCATTCATGCCATTCCACCAGCTCCACGAGCCATCGCTCTGCTGGAGGCTGGCCAGTTTGTCGGCTGCGGTCTGCAGCCGGTTTTGCAAGGTAGAGGTGTCAAAGAAGTCGGCCAGACGCTGCTTCTGCTCGCTCTCGGCTTTGGCCTCACCCACCCAGGGGGTCTCGTCAATCGCCAGATTCTTCAGGTCTTGGTTTTTCTGAAGCTGGCTTTGGAGCGAGGTCTCGTTTCCTTGTTCCCGTTTCCACTGTTCAAAGACGGTTTTCACCCGGGGCGACTGCTTGAGCAGAGCCATGCCCAAGATGTTGACATAAAGAGCGGCACACTGGTCCACGGCATTGTCCGTACGTACCTCACCGATAGCAGGAAGGGCCTGTACCATGAGCCAGGCGGGATTATTGGTATACTCCACGGTAAGACGGTGCTGACGGGTACCAGCCGGATACAGGCGGGTCAGGTCTATCTGGCGGATGCCCGGGGCCGTCTGGGTGAAGGGCACGGTCACGGTGACGCGCTCACGGTCGGGCAATACGGGCAAATAGTGCTGCTCGCCGTCACTGAAGTTGCGTCCGGCGGCAGTCATCTTGCACACCAGCAACGACACATCCTCACCGGGCTGGTAGTCAAAGGCAACGGCAGTGGTTTGCCCTTGACCCACACTGAAGGGGATACTTTTTGCATAGACCGCCCGACCGGTCTCCGGGTCGGAGAGTTCGAGGCGGGCCGTTCCGCTCACGTCCTTGTCGGCGGTATTGAATATCTTGGCACTGATAACGCTTTTGTCACCCATACGCACAAAGCGCGGCACATTGGGCTGTATCATCACCTCCTTGCGGGCCACAACCTCGGATTCTATCATGCCGCTGCTCATGTCGGCAGTATGGGCCAAGCCCATGAAGCGCCAGGTGGTAAGGCTTTCGGGCAGGGTGAACGTCAAGGCCACACTGCCATCCTTGGCGGTGTGCAAGGCCGGATAGAAGAAGGCGGTCTCATTCTGGTTCTCACGCAACTGGACCGGCTGGTTTCCTTGGGCCGACAGCTCGTCGCCAGCATCACCGGCCCCATTATCTGCGGCAGATGCATCTTCCTGCGCACTTCCTGCGTTCAGCCCACGGATACGCATCACTTCCTTGGCCGACGAGGTGGCACTCAGTTTGTCATAATGCCGGGGCATGCTCACTGCGTTTTCTACCGCATAGAATACCTTATGGCGACCGCTACTCCATTCGAGGAAGTCGAAATTCATGTCGAAATGACTGAAGTCGAGTGTGCGTGCGGTAAGGTTGTTGATGGCTCTGTCGCCCGCTCCCGACAGTATATGCCCAAAGGCATAACGCCACCGCACAGAGGCCGGAGAGCCACTATAGCGAGGAGAAAAGTACCACTGATGGGCACGCAACTGGTCGAGCGACTTGTCATAGAGTGTGGCCATGAGCTGGGCATCGGCCGGTTTGCCGTTGGGGTGGTTCACTTTCAAGGTCCACGTCTCCTGCTGGCCTGGCGTGAGCTTGTCGCGGAAGGTGGCCCAGCTGAGCGTGAGCTTATTGTCTGGATAAGGACGGGTAATGGCAAATGTGCGGGTATGCACCTGTCCGTCCTTCACCCAGGCATAAGCCAAGGTGAGGCCATCGCCATAACTGTCCTTATAGGTAAACTTCCGGTTTACGAGGGCATTGTTCAGGTCGGTACTTCCGCTTTCCAACACCTTGTCGCCCGCAAAGATGTGATAGAGCACATGTACGTCGCGGTCGGACGATCCCACCTGTACCGTGACGGGCTGGCCGGCGGCAAATTGGCTGGCCGAAGCGTAAAACCACTCGCGGGTGTCGGTGGCTGGCTTCTTGTCGTCAAGACTGAAAACGGTGAAGTCGTGCTTGACGGTGTCGTTCTCGCAGACGGCAAACAGACGGTGACGGCCCGAGGCCAGCTGTTTCTTCAAGAAATAGGGCTGGGTGGTGGTGGCGGCATGCCACTCCTTGTCATTGTCTATATAGAATCGCACTGGAGCACTCACATTCAGGCCGGACGCATTGCGGAGCTGGAAGCCTATCTGTCTCAGGCTGTCGCCCAACACCTGTGAAGGCACGTCGGTGGTGAGGGCCACCGGGCGTGTGCCGAGCGGCACGCTGAGTTGTCCGTTGTGGGTCTCGCCCGACAGGTCGGTCACGTCGGCATTCACCGTGAAATGATAAAACATGGGGAAACCCGCATCGTCGGGCATGACGAGCGGCATCTCCACCGTGAAGCTGCCGTCGGCAGCCGTGGTGGTAGTCTGCTCAGACAGGAGCTTCAAGCCCACCTCCGACTCATCGTAACGGGCAAAGCCACGCCACCAAAGGGCCGTGCTCCGGTTTACCCGATACGTCACCTTGGCTCCTTGTACCGGCACACCGGCATAGGTCAGGGCCTTGCCCTTGACGAGGAGCGTGTCGCCACTTTGATATTTTTCGTTGACCTTGGGAAACTCCACCTGGAACGTGGGTCGCTTGTATTCCTCCACACGGAAACCGCGGCTACTTCCATTCACATTGACCAGATAGCGGCCGGTGAGTCCGCCCGCAGGCAAGACGAAATCGGCCGAGCAGGTGCCATAGCTGTCGGTGATCAGGCTCTTCTCGGCCACAATCTCATAGTTGGCATTGCGCAAGACAGCCTTGACGGTCTTGCCGGTTATGGCCTCGTTCTTGACACAATCCGCATGGCGATAGACGACGGCCGCCACATGGACGGTCTGTCCGGGCCGGTAGATGCTGCGGTCGGTCATGACCGTGGTAGACTCATAGGACGCGTCACGTCCGCCATAGTAGAAGGTGCCGCGCTCATAGTGTTCCGGGAAGGCCCGGTCCTTATCGGTGTAGGCAAACATGGGGCCTACCACTTCATTTTCCGAGCGTGTATAAACCGCTTCACCCTTGGCGTTGCAGGTGAGGGTCACGGCACGGGGGGCCTGGCGGACACGGCCATTAGAGCTAACCGTCAGTTCCACCTTGGCCCCAGCTAAGGGCTGGCCGCTGGCCGCATCGACCACGACATAACGCTCGGCCTTGCCGGGCAACGGCAGTGACAGCGGCTGCACGCCGCTCACAAAATAGAGTGTACGGCTAACGGTGGTGGCCGGACTGGTCTCCACCTCCAGCATATAGACACCGGCCGGCAACCCCGCAATGCGGGCCGTGTCGGCAAAGGTCTGATAGTCGGGATAACCCACAAAAGTACGGTTCAGCGCATACTGGGGCAACTCGGTCAGGCTGCGGCGCAGCTTCTGATAATCGGCGTCGATGGCAGGGTCGAGCCGCGTCTTGCCATCCAGGTCGGTACGATAGACACGGAGCGTGAGCTGCTTGAGGTTGCGGAGATTCTGAAAATAGACGTTCTGGGCCGAATCGGGCACAGCCACCCGCGAGTTGATGCGGTAAGCATAAGCCGACTGCGTGAGCGACTTCTCGGCATTCCGAAGTTCGTTCATGCGCTGCCAGCCGCCCCAGCGGTCGAGGGCGTAATGGATGTAGCTGATTTTATCCTCAGGGGTGACATTCTTGCAGCCACACATATAATGATAGCGTTCCACGGCCACCTCGCCGGCCACTTCCAAGTCGCCAAACACCTTGATGAGCGAGTCGAGCCGATGGATATGGCGCGACTTGCGGAAATCCTCGTTGGTCCGGGTGGGCATGGTGTTGGCCAGGGCAAGACCGGCCAAACAGGTGGCCCGGCGGTTGCCTTGGCGATAGTAATAATCAACAACAGGACGGAGGACCCCCGTCTCATAACCTACCACGCTGAGCATGTCATCGTTGAAATAACGGCTGTCGGTACCATTCACGACAAACGGTGAATAGCCGCCCGCCTTGGCTTGGGCCAACCTGTCGGGCTGACTCATGGCCGCCTGACGGTAGTGGAGGGCCAAAGAGTCGGCATTGTCGGCCAACTGCTTGCCGGCCGTGTTGTATATGCGGTAGAGCGCCACGTCATACACAGCCTTCAGCACGGCATCCTTTGCCAGCCGCTCCTTACGCGTCATCTCGGCCACAGCCGGCTTCAGCGAGTCGGGAGCCACCGCCACCTGAAGATTCAGTCGTTTGACACTGGCCTTGAGCAACTGACCGTAGGCTTTCTCTTGCTCTGCCTTATGAACAATCTGATTGAGTACTCCTATCTGCGTCTGGGGCAAGTCTTTACGCTCGGCCACGTCGACCTGTTTCCAGAGCGAGGTGTAAGTCTGCGCCGTCACTGAAGCCAACGGCATCATCATGGCCATACAAATGGCAAGAAGGGTCTTTCTCATGATTACTTCTATTAAAA
Organism: uncultured Prevotella sp.; assembly: GCA_937916075.1. Classification (GTDB taxonomy): domain Bacteria; phylum Bacteroidota; class Bacteroidia; order Bacteroidales; family Bacteroidaceae; genus Prevotella. Next base: position 2,552 of record CALGHW010000273.1, on the reverse strand, counting down.
TAGATTATGACTCTGTTTTTTTATTTTATACCCAAGACGGTGCAAACCGGATATGACGAGAACGGAATCTGTTTCTGTCTGCCGCCAAGGCACCGTCTATGGTATACAAAGATAACACAAAAGGGTGAAATAGAAAACTATTTCACCCTTTTTTACGTTTTAGCAATATCGGATGTTATGGCATCCAGCTGTCATCAGTATCCGAAGCGCCGGCATCGACCGGCTGTTTGGGCTTGGGAAGTTTCTTCAGCTGTCCCTGTTGGTCGAACATGCCATAAGTGGTACGGAGCACGATAAACTCGGTACGGCGGTTGAGCTGGTTGCATATCTCCTGCTCTTCTGGTTTCTTCAGTTTTTTGATAAAGTCCTCGGTCAGCACGTCGCCTTCCTTGAGGAAGGTGTATTTCTCGGTGAGCTTCTTGCGGATAGTCTTGGGCTTGTCCTTGCCATAACCCACAGGACTCAGCCGGTCTTTGGCTATGCCATGGGCTATCAGATAGGTCACCACGCTCTCGGCCCGACGCTGCGACAGTAACTTGTTGTAGGCCTCCGGGCCACGGTAATCACAATGGGCCGACAGCTCTATCGTCACGTTGGGGTTCTCGTTAAGCAACTTGATCAGCTCGTCGAGCGCCTGGGTGGACTCTGGACGCAAAGTGGCCTTGTCGAAGTCGTAGAAGATATTGTCTATCAGCACCGGGGCCGTAATGGAGGCCAACGGAAACTGGAGCACATACTCCTTCGACTCGGTAACTGGCTCCACCCGGAGCTGCTCCTTATGATTGAGAAAGCCTTTGCAAGTGCCAAGAAAGACGTAGTCCACACCGGGCTTTATCTCCTGAGTAAACGATCCGTCGCCCTTGACGCTCAGACGGAGATTGGTGCCGTCATTGCCCACCATATAGACCAAGCCCTGCGGCAACTCATAGCCTTCCTGCTCATAGACCCACCCCTTGACAGTCTGCACAATCTCTGGATTGACAAAGCTGTAGATATGGTCCCAACCTTTTCCGTCGCCCCGGTTGGAGGAGAAGTAGCCGCGGTTGTGGAGCCCTTCGAAGGTCATTCCGAAGTCATCGCCCTGCGAGTTGAGCGGATAGCCGGGATGCTCTATCTTCCAGGTACCGGCCGTGCTGTCGGGTTTGGCAATGAAGATGTCGAGCCCACCCATGCCGGGATGGCCGTCGGACGAGAAATAAAGGTCGCCATTGGGACGGAAGGTGGGAAACATCTCATCGCCCTCGGTATTGATGGGGGCACCGAGATTCTCCACCCCACCCAATCCGCTCTTCATGATGCGGGCACGCCAGATATCCATGCCGCCCATGCCACCCGGCATGTCTGACACGAAATAGAGCCACTCTCCGTCGGGCGACACAGCAGGATGGGCATAGCTCGACAGGGTGTCCTTGGTGATGACCAGCGGGGTTGACTTGCCCCACGTCGCGTCGGTTCTGCTGGAGGTGCATATGGTGGCATAACGCGGATAGGAAGGGTCGGTCTTACACTGGGTGAGATACATCGTGCGACTGTCGGGAGTAAAAGAGCACACGCCCTCGTCAAAGTCGGAATTCAGCTCGGTATCTATGTCTTGCGGCTTGGTCCACTTGCCGTTCTCATCTTTGGTCGAGACAAAGATATCCCCGTTTTTGGTGCCCGTGATGCCGCTCAGCTCGTCGCCCTGGGCATCGTTGCGGGTGGAGGTGAAATAGAGCTGGTCATACTCATCGCCCGCCAACATGGGCGAATAGTCGGCCCGGCGGGAATTGAAGAAGTTCTCACGCTTCACGCTATACTGGGAGCCTTCTTCTTTCCACTGGGGAGCCATTCGGGCCGACTGCAGTCCTGTCTGGGCCAAGCGGTTTGCGGGAAAGCTGTCGAGCACAGCCTGAAACTCCTTGGCCGCCGCCTTATAACTGCCTGTCTTCATCAGTTGCTGGGCCAAACGGAGATGGGTAAGACTGTCTGTCTGCTTATAACGGATGGCATTGTTGTAGGCGGCGATGGCCCGCTGGGCATAGCCGATACGCTGGTAGCAGTCGGCCAACTTCAATGCCCGCTTGCCACGAGTGGCCCTGTCTTTGGCTGGTGTGGCACTATAGGCCTTCTTGTATTGGGCCGACGCGTCGTAATATTCGCCTAAGGCATAAAACTTGTCTCCCTTCTTCATGGCCGAATCGGCCCCACATCCACAAAGCAGGGACACAAGGCTAAAAGCACAGAGAAGGATGTCATATCTTCGCATTTTGATTCTGTCTATCATCTGTTGTATATAATGATATAACGGAAGATGTGAGGGTTTATTTTACGTTTACCACTTTTCATCAAGGTTTTCCTTCGCATTTTGGAAATTCTTTCTCGGGCAAACGACCTGTCTGTATTTATTCTCTACCAACCGAAAAAACGATTTTCTGTGTCGTTTTCTCTTTCCCCAAAAGAGGAAAACTGGCCTTACGAAAAAGCGGAAACCATTGAAATCAATGATTTCCGCTTTGTGAACCCGATGGGATTCAAACCCATGACCTTCAGAACCGGAATCTGACGCTCTATTC
>CALGHW010000272.1 GCA_937916075.1 uncultured Prevotella sp. | reverse complement strand
TTTCAGAGAGTTGTGCGGTCTTTTCAGAGAGTTGTGCGGTCTTTTCAGAGAGTTGCGCAGTCTTTTCAGAGAGTTGTGCAGTCTTTTCAGAGAGTTGTGCGGTCTTTTCAGAGAGTTGTGCGTCTTTCTCAGAGAGTTGTGCGGTCTTTTCAGAGAGTTGTGCGGTCTTTTCAGAGAGTTGTGCGGTCTTTTCAGAGAGTTGCGCAGTCTTTTCAGAGAGTTGTGCAGTCTTTTCAGAGAGTTGTGCGGTCTTTTCAGAGAGTTGTGCGTCTTTCTCAGAGAGTTGTGCGGTCTTTTCATGTAATTGTGCGCTTCTTTCCGACAAAATCTTGTTCAATTTCATCAACTGTGTGTCACGGTCTTCAAGAACCGAGTAGAATTCGTCCTCGTCGTTCATCTCCTGCCTTACAGCCGCACTCATTGTGGCAAGTCCGAGACGGTGTAGGATGCGCATCATTTCGGGATCGCCATCATACTCATCCTCATTAAGGCTTATTATCTGTTGGTTGTCGCCCACAATCTTTGTTTGGTCAAACACGCTGAGTACCTTGTCAAGATGATTGTTTATCTTGCCGTGGAGTAGTGGTATCTGTACAATGATGCTGTCGTGGATAAGACTGTTGATAAAGGGATCTTTGTCACCGTTTGGCACTTCCTTGCCGTCATAGTCGAGCGTCTTGTGACCCACATACACCACAGGTTTGTCGATGTCTCCCACACGGTGTCCCAGCAGGTAGACGGCAACCATTGGTATGGCGAATCCCTTGTTATCACCTTCCTTTTGCATATTCTCCTCGGCATTATACTGGGCTGCGAGATAGCGGCGGAAGCGCAGTGTCTCCGTGCCGAGCCACGTCTTTTGCAGTTCTATCAGTATGAGCCTCACCGACCCATCGCCTTCGCGTATGCTCGCAGCAAAGTCAATGCGAAACATTGATATGTTGTCGCGTGTGATGTTGGGGTGTTCGTGACGGCGCATTTCCACGCTCACGATTTCCTTTTTCAGCAATGCTGAGAGCACTGTCTTGGCTATGCGTTCATCCTCCATGAGGAATTTGAACACAGAGTCGTATATAGGATTGGCCACAGATATGTTCATTGTCAAGAATGTTTTTTGCAAAGTTAAGGAAAAAATCAATATAGGCAAACAGTTGTGTCACGAATGTTCAACGTGAAGGTTCATTTGTGCGGAAATCCTGATAAACGCATAAAAATGAGGGCGTGGCACCAATTGTTTGTGCCACGCCCTCGATTCTCCTTCTTTCAGCCGGACGATAGGTCACGCCGCATACCCCTTGGCCGCAAGCTTCTCGTAAAGCAAGTAGAAGGCCACATAAAACACCAAGGCAGACACCCATCCGCCCAGCACGTCGACGGCATAGTGGGCATAGATATACACCGTGGACAAGCACAACAGGATATAGAACGGGAGGAGGATGAAGAACAGTCTGCGGCTGCGTGAGGCCCAGGCCAGGAGCATCAGCACTGTGCTGATGCCCACATGGCTACTTGGAAAAGCCGCCGTGGGCCGCTCGCCGGCGGCATGGGCGTCGGCCACCATCTGATAGAAGAAGCCGTCGGGCTTGCCCGGACTGGGCAAGGCTTCCTGATGAGTGGAAAAATAGTCGCCCACAGCGGGAAACACGCCACGGGCTATATTATCCAGGCCCACAGCCGGATAGTAATATTGCGGACCGGTCACGGGCAGGGCAATATAAATCAGGTAATAGGCGAAAAACGAGGCGAGGATGATAAACGAGGCCCGCCCGAACTGCTCATAGCGCCAGCCGAAGTAGAAGATGGTGACGACGGCAATCATGGGGAAATAGGCCGAGTAGCCCAGGTCCATCAGCTCGCTGAAGAAGTGGTTGCTCACCGTCTGGCAGAAAAGCAAGGATGGCTGACAGCCAAAGATGCGCTGGTCCCAACCGGCGAAGACGGGGTCGAAATTGGTGAACATACGGTTGAACTCATACGTGTCGGGATACCACCACGAGAGCAAGGCCATCTGTCCGGCAATGCGGAAGAAGCGCGTCAGCCGGCAGGGCGCCATGCGGTACACCAGCCACAGGGCGGCCGTCATGGCCACCACGCGGAAGCGGCCCCACAGCATCGACTCGGGATTGTGCAACTTGGTGTAGGTGAAGAGCATCAGCACCAGCGTGACGGCCAGATAGCCCATCACTACCCACTCCACGGCCAGCAAGCCCCGGACGGGTTTCTTCTCTATTTGGAAAAAAGACTTTAACATCATGATTCGGATAAGGTGACGGCTCAGAGCCATCCGTTGGTTTTATACCAGTCCATCGTGAGCTTCACGCCCCGTTCCAGATTGTATTGGGGCCGGTAGCCCAGCTCGTCCATGGCCGGCCGGATGTCGCATCGCCAGTTGCGCTGGCGCATGATGTGGTACTTGTCGTTGTTGAGCGCCGAGATATGTCCGGTCAGGCGCCCGATGTATTCGCCGCAGAAGGTGACCACCCGCAACACCCACAGCGGAGCCTTGACGCGCAGGAGCCACGGCCGGCCCAGCTCGCGCCATATCAGGTCGCTGAAGGCCCGTGAGGAATACACCTGTCCGTCGGAGAGGAAATACTTGCGGCCGGTCTTCCCGTGGTCGAGGGCCAGGAAGATGGCCTGCACCACGTCGAGCACATAGACAAAGGTGAGGTCCTGGCGCTGGTAGCCCACGGAGAAGTCGGTGTGGCCCTTGATGCTCTTGGCCATCAGAAAGTAGTCGCGCTCCCGCGGACCGTATACGCCCGTGGGACGGAGCACCACAAAGGGAAAGTCAGTCAGACTGTCCAGGAAACGCTCGGCCTCCAGCTTGCTCTGTCCGTAGGCCGTGTTGGGGCGGGGCGTGTCGTCCTCGCGTATCTCGCGGTAAGGCTGCCGCTCGCATACCGGCCCATAGACGCTGAGGCTGCTGATGTCCACAAAGCGCACCAGCGGCATCTGCAGCTCGCGCAAGGCGCACACCAAGTTCTTGGTGCCCTCGGTGTTGATGCGGAAGAAGTCGGCGGCATGGATACACTTGGTCACGCCGGCAGCGTGTACCACATACTCAAACTGCAGGCCGCCCAGCTGCTCCTTGAGGCGGTCCTTGTGGCTCAGGTCGAGCTCGATGAAGTGGATTCTCGGGTCGGTGAGCCACTGGCGGTTGCTCGACCGCCGTACGGCGGCCCACACCTCCAGTCCCCGGCTGAGGGCCTCGCTGACAATAAAGCTGCCGATGAAGCCCGTGGCTCCCGTAATCAGGATATGACGGTTCTGTTGCATAGTCGTTTCAATAAAATGACAAATCGCTCTTTTTAAGGGCAAACGTGGTGCAAAGGTACTATTTTTAAATAAATTATGGGTAGGATACATTGAAAATACGGATTATTTTTGTTACTTTGCATAGAGGTTTCACCCCGGTGAGACCAGACAATCATTATTCACTAAAAACCACATGACTATGGGAAAAAAGAAAGGTGGGAAGCGAATGTCGAAAAAGCAGGTGAGCGAAGCCCTGCAGCATTTCTTCCAGCAAAACCCCAACGAGACATATAGCTTCAAGCAGATATTCAAGGCACTCAAGCTGGACACCCATCCGCTCAAGATGCTGGCCATCGACACGATGGAGGAGATGGCCTGGGACGACTATCTCACCAAGGTGAGCGACAACTCCTACCGGCTCAACACCAAGACACAGGTGCAGGAGGGCGTGTTCCGCCGCAAAGCCAACGGCAAAAACAGTTTTGTGGCCGACGACGGCAGCTTGCCCGTCTTCGTGGCCGAGCGCAACTCACTGGGAGCCATGGACGGCGACCGTGTGCAGGTGACCTTCCTAGCCCGCCGGCCCAAGCATATCAAGGAGGCCATGGTGACGGCCATCCTCCAGCGGGCCCACGACAAGCTGGTGGGCCGCCTGCGGATAGAGAAGGACATGGCGTTCCTCATCCCCCAGGGTATGGCCGTGGCCTCTGACATCCTCATTCCCAAGAGCAAGCTCAAGGGTGCCAAGACGGGCGACAAGGCCGTGGTGAAGGTGGTGAAGTGGCCCGACGCGGAGCAGAAAAACATCATCGCCAACGTGGTGGACGTGCTGGGCAAGGAGGGCGACAATGACGTGGAGATGAACTCCATCCTGGCGCAATACGGACTGCCTTATGTCTATCCGAAAAACGTGGAGGAGGCGGCCAACAAGATTACGGGCGAGATTACCGAGCAGGACTATGCCGAGCGGGAGGATTTCCGCGACGTGTTTACCTGCACCATCGACCCCCACGACGCCAAGGACTTCGACGATGCCCTTTCTATCCGCCGGCTGGACAACGGCCTGTGGGAGGTGGGCGTGCATATCGCCGATGTGTCACATTATGTCACCGAGGGGTCGGTCATCGACAAGGAGGCCGTCAAGCGGGCCACCAGTATCTATCTCGTGGACCGCACCATCCCCATGCTGCCCGAACGCCTGTGCAACTTCATCTGCTCGCTGCGTCCCAACGAGGAGAAGCTGACGTATAGTGTCATCTTCGACCTGGACGACGAGGCCGAGGTGAAGGCCTGGCGGTTGCGCCATTGTGTCATCAAGAGTGACCGTCGCTTTTGCTACGAGGAAGTGCAGCAGACGCTGGAGGACAACGGCGTGGTGGACGGACAGGGCATGCCCGCGCCCGCTCCCGGGCCAGAGGGCTATAAGGGTGAGCATGCCGCAGAGCTGATTCAGCTCGACCGGCTGGCCAAGAAGTTGCGCGACGCCCGCTTCAAGCATGGCTCCGTGAAGTTTGACCGGGAGGAGCTCCACTTCGACGTGGACGAGAAGGGTAAGCCTGTGCGCTGCTATTTCAAGAAGTCGAAGGACGCCAACAAGCTGGTGGAGGAGTTTATGTTGCTGGCCAACAAGACCGTGGCCGAGAGCGTGGGCAAGGTGAAGAAGGGCGTGAAGCCCAAGACGCTGCCTTACCGTATCCACGATATGCCCGACCCCACCAAGTTAGAGACGCTGCGCGCCTTTGTGGTGAAGTTTGGCTACAAGATGAAGACCGGAGGCACCAAGGGGGCCATCTCCAAGAGTCTCAACGCCCTGATGGAGCAGTGTGCCGGCAAGAAGGAGCAGAACCTGATTGAGACCGTGGCCCTCCGGGCTATGATGAAGGCCAAATACAGTGTACATAATATCGGACACTATGGCTTGGCCTTCGACTATTACACGCATTTCACCAGTCCTATCCGCCGCTATCCCGACACGATGGTCCACCGCCTGCTCACCAAATACCAGGCCGGCGGACGCTCTGCCAACAAGGATCACTACGAGGAGTTGTGTGAGCATTGCTCCGACATGGAACTGGTGGCACAGAACGCCGAGCGCGATTCTATCAAATACAAGATGGTGGAGTTTATGGCCGACAAGATAGGCAATGTCTACGACGCCCATATCAGCGGTATCCAGAGCTATGGCATCTATTGCGAGATTGACGAGAACCATTGTGAGGGTATGGTGCCCATGCGTGACCTGGATGATGACTATTATGACTTCGATGAGAAAAATTACTGTCTCGTGGGTCGCCGGCACCATCATAAATATCAGCTCGGCGACGCCGTGAGGATACAGGTGGCCAAGGCCGACATTGAGCGGAAGCTGCTCGACTTTACCATCGCTCCCGATGAGAGCGGAAAGAAAAAGAAGTAATAACCGTTGCTGAACGGATGACGGTATTGAGGAGTTGGCTGCTTTTCAATACTGACCATAATATATAAAGGGGCCACGGAGCCGTCCTTGAGTGCCACAGTAAATGTCTGTGGAAATGCGGGATGGCTCCGTGGCCTCTTTGTGTGTGCAGCAGCTTGCCCTTAGTACTTAAACGAGCTTCCGCCGAGAAACTCGCGCAGCAGCGATGTGGGCGGCACCGACCGGTAGGGAATGGGACGGAAATACTTGAGGAACTTCAGCAGCCGGTAGGCCTCGCTGTATTCGGGAGCGTTCTCGGGCACCAGTTCCAGCAGCGGCACGGCCTGCGTCTTGATGACGGCCAGCTCAAAGAGCATGGCCGTGTTGAACATGGCGTCGGCATTCTCCTGGTAAGGGAATATCCACTTGTTCTCGCCCGCCCGTACCGACGGCCATCGGCGGATGGTTTCCTGGGCACTCACACCCCGGTACTTGTAGTCGCGGATGATGCGGCGCAACAAGCGGTTGTCCGTGGTGGGCACATAGTTGTGCGAGTCTATCAGGATGGTGGTCAGCGCCGAGGCATACACCCTGAACTTCTGTGTTTCGGGCACTTGGGCCGTCAGTTCCGGGTTGAGGGCGTGGATGCCTTCCACCACCAGCACCTCATTGGCCTCCAGCTTCAGCTTGCGTCCGCTCTTCTCGCTCCGTCCGGCCTGGAAGTTATACTTGGGCAGTTCCACCTCCTTGCCGGCAAAGAGGTCGTTCATCTGCTGGTTGAGCAAGGGCAGGTCGAGGGCATATATACTCTCGTAGTCATAATCTCCGTCTTCCCCCTTAGGCGTCTTCTCGCGGTCCACGAAATAGTCGTCGAGCGAGATGGGAATGGGCTTGATGCCATTGGTGAGCAGCTGGATGGAGAGCCGCTTGCAAGTGGTGGTCTTGCCGCTCGACGACGGGCCGGCTATCAGCACCATGCGCACCTCCTTGCGGGCGGCTATCTCGTCGGCAATCTGGGCAATCTTCTTTTCCTGGAGTGCCTCCGAGAGATTGATGAGGTCGGTCGTGGCTCCTGCGTCCACCGCCTTGTTGAGGTCGCCGATGGTGCGCAGTCCGAGGATGCTCTGCCACCGGTGGTGCTCCTTGAAGATGTCAAACATCTTGTCTTGCTGTATCAGCTCGCCCAGGCGGGACGGGTCGTTCTGCGAGGGGATGCGGAGCAAGAGTCCGTCATAGTATTTCTCTAGTCCGAAGAGCGTCAGTTTCGACGTGTTGGTGAGCAATGAGCCATAATAGTAGTCCTTGTAGCCGTCGATGTCGTAATAGGCGGTATAGAGCGAACCGGTGCTCTCCAGCAGCTTCACCTTCGACGGGCTGTCCAGTTCGGTGAATATCTTGATGGCCTCCTCCGTGGTACACTCATGCCGCCGGATGGGGATGCGGGCGTCGATAATCTCCTGCATACGCTGGCGGATACGGTCGGCGTCGGCCTCCGTGACGGGATGCCCCAGCCGCAT
>CALGHW010000271.1 GCA_937916075.1 uncultured Prevotella sp. | reverse complement strand
CATAGCCGCCACGCTGCTGGTAGCCGCCACGGTTGTTGCCATAGCCGCCACGCTGTTGGTAGCCGCCGCGGTTGTTGCCGTAGCCGCCACGAGGCTGGTAGCCGCCCTGCTGGTCGCTGTCACCATTGGCATTGTAGCGGGGACGATAGCCGCCCTGCTGGTCATTGTCACCATTGGCATTATAACGAGGACGATAGCCACCCTGCGGACGGTTGCTGTTATAGCCGCCACGAGGCTGGTAGCCACCCTGCTGGTCGCTGTCGCCATTGGCGTTGTAGCGGGGACGATAGCCACCCTGCGGACGGTTGCTGTTATAGCCGCCACGAGGCTGGTAGCCACCTTCATTATTGTTGTAGCGGGGACGGTAAGATGAGCGCTGCTGGCTTCCGCCCTGTAATCCGGCGCCGAAGCCCTCAGGACGGAATCCGCCCTCGTCATTGCTTGCATTGTTGTAGCTGCCACGGTCGGATGACGCGTAAGGACGTGGCGTGTGGATACGCGGACGCGGAGAACGTCCGGCGGGTCTGTAATTCTGATAACTACTGTCCGACTGGCTTGATGGTTGGTAACCCTCACGGCCGCCAGCATTCTGCGCTGCAGACTTCTCCTCAAAATTCTTTTCGTTGTCTAAATCCATAGTTTCAATCTTTTGTCAATCAGCCTCACGGCCAATGTCTCATTAATAATTATGTGTATTGTTATAAAATAATTTGGTTTTCTCGTTCTTGTCTTGATTTATCAGATTCCCGTGTAGTTATGGGGCGTGATGGCCATCAGCTCGGCCTTCACCTCGTCGCTTACTTCCAGCCCTTTGATAAACTCGTGGATGGTCTCCTCGGTCATCTTCTTGTTGGTACGGGTCAGGGCCTTCAAGGCTTCATAGGGATGCGGATAAGCCTCGCGGCGCAGGATGGTCTGGATGGCCTCGGCCACTACGGCCCAGGTGTTGTCCAGGTCTTCAGCCAGCTTGTCCTCGTTGAGTATCAGCTTGCGCAGACCCTTCAGGGTGCTTTGGAAAGCTATCAGGCTGTGACCCATCGGCACACCGACGTTGCGCAGCACGGTAGAGTCAGTCAGGTCACGCTGCAGACGGCTGACGGGCAGCTTCTGGGCCAGGAACTGGAGCACGGCATTGGCCAGTCCGAGGTTGCCCGCACTGTTCTCGTAGTCGATGGGGTTGACCTTATGAGGCATGGCGCTTGAACCTACCTCGCCGGCCTTGATCTTCTGCTTGAAATACTCCATGGAGATATACATCCAGAAGTCACGGTCAAGGTCGATGACGATGGTGTTGATGCGGCGCATGGCGTCAAAGAGGGCACCGAGGAAGTCGTAGTTGCTGATTTGCGTGGTGTACTGCTCGCGCTGCAAACCCAGTTTCTCGCTGACAAACCGATTGCCGAAGGCGCGCCAGTCATATTCGGGATAGGCCACATGATGGGCGTTGAAGTTACCGGTGGCGCCACCAAACTTGGCCGTGATGGGAACGGCCTTCAAGGATGCCAGCTGCTGCTCCAGGCGATACACGAACACCATGATTTCCTTGCCCAGACGAGTGGGTGAAGCGGGCTGTCCGTGGGTCTTGGCCAGCATGGGCACGTCCTTCCATTCCTCGGCATACGTGCGGAGCTGGGCTATCAGCTCCTCCACCACGGGATAGTACACATGCTCCAGGGCCTCCTTGATAGAAAGAGGAACACTGGTATTGTTGATATCCTGTGAGGTCAAGCCAAAATGGATAAACTCCTTATAGGCGTCAAAACCGCCTATCTTGTCAAGCTCTTCCTTGATGAAGTACTCCACGGCCTTCACATCATGGTTGGTCACTTTCTCGATATCCTTCACACGCTGTGCCTCGGCCACGGTAAAGTTGCGGTAAATGTCACGCAACGGCTCAAACAGGCTGTGGTCGAAGCCTTTCAGTTGGGGCAAAGGCAACTCGCACAAAGTGATAAAGTACTCGATTTCCACACGCACACGGTAACGTATGAGTGCATACTCTGAAAAATATTCGGCCAGTGGCTCTGTCTTGCTTCTGTAGCGTCCGTCTATCGGAGAGACTGCCGTCAACACGTTTAGTTCCATATCCTTTACATACAATTTGGGGGTACAAAGTTAAACATTATATTCGATATAGCCACACGTAAAAAGGATAAAAATATAAAACACGCAAAAAAAGTCCTGCAATATCTTTCAATACTGCAGGACCATACGGTGTGGGCGTTGACGGATTCGAACCGCCGACCCTCTGCTTGTAAGGCAGATGCT
>CALGHW010000270.1 GCA_937916075.1 uncultured Prevotella sp. | reverse complement strand
ATTTTTTTATATCACTTTTCTCTCGTTTTTACAGTCCAGCATACAGTCCCGTCCAAAGGAAAATACATTCTCCGGGTCGGAGGCATCAGGAAGCCTTCTCATACCTGCGGCTGAACACATACAGCGACAGGAAGCCCAGCATGACCACCGGCACACCCACCAAAGCCGCATAGCGATAGGAATAGCCGTAACTCATGGGCAGGCCTCCAAAGAAGGCTCCCAGGGCATTGCCCAGATTGAAGGCTATCTGGATGGCCGCGCCTCCCAGCATCTCGCCTCCGGGAGCATACTTCAATATCAAGAATTGCTGCGGACTGCTCACGGCAAACAATCCTGCCGTGCAGACCATCATCAAGGCAGCCGACAGCCAACCGTACTGGGCAAAGAAGAAGATGAGCAGCAGGGCCACCACCACAATGGCCTGGGTAAACTCGGCCACACGCCCCGGACGGTAGCGGTCTGACAGGCGTCCACTCACTAAATTGCCCACCACCATGCCAAAACCGGCAGCCACCATCAGCAGCGACGCCGTCTCGGCGGGGAAGCCTCCCTCATGGGTCATCAGCGGCGTGACATAGCTGTACCAGCAGAAAATGCCGCCATTGCCAAACATCGTGGCCGCCAGGATGAGCCAGGGCGCGCCACACTTCAAAAACCGGAACTGCCCCTTGTAGCCATTATCGGGCAGCGGCTCAATATAAGGCACCCACTTCCATATATAATATAGGACAAGCACAGCAAAGAAAGCCACCAGCATAAAGGGCACCCGCCACGACACACTGGCGCTGAGCGCCGTGCTCAAGGGAACACCCAGCAGATTGGCCACCGTCATGCCGGCTATCATGATAGACACAGCCCCCGTCTTATGGTCCTCATCGGCCAATCGGACGGCAGCGATAGACGCCACGCCGAAGTAGGCTCCGTGGGGCAAACCGGCAATAAACCGCGACACCAGCATCAGCGAATAGTTCGGGGCCACCGAACAGAGCACGGCGCCCAGCAAGACCATACCTACAAGCGTAAGCAAAATATTCTTGGGACTATACTTATAGGCCACCGTGAGCAACGGCGCACCACAACAAACGCCAAGCGCATAGGCGGAAATGAGATGGCCGGCCTGGATAATCGAAATGTCAAGTCCGCGGGCCACATCGGGCAGGATGCCCATCATCACGAACTCGGTCATGCCCAGAGCCAGGGTTCCAAAGGCCAGGGCCACCAATCCTTTTTTCATCGTAATTATCTTCTGTGTGTTGTTATTATCTTGAAAACCGGATGCAAAATTACAAATTATCAAAGGTTTAACAGGATTTTAAGTGTTAAAAAATGACACACCTGCAACAAAATCAAGCCCGTTTCCTTTGTCTCTCCTGCCAAAAGCATTACCTTTGTTCACCTAAAGCCTCCACCAAGAGGCGTAATAACTTAAACCAACATCAACACCCCCGAAAATCTATCATGGGAATCGTAATTGGAATAGACGTAGGCATCAGCACTACAAAGATAGTGGGCATACAGGACGGAAAGGTGATTTCGCCCATCCGCATCAAGGCCACCGACCCGATAACCTCGCTGTATGGGGCTTTCGGAAAATTTCTTTATGACAACAAGATTCAGCTGGCCGACGTGGAGCACGTCATGCTGACAGGCGTAGGCTCGGCTTATATCGACAAACCGATATACGACCTGCCCACCGACAAGGCCGAAGAGTTCATGGCCGACGGACTGGGCGCCAAGTTTGAGTCGAAAAAGGACAACATGATTGTGGTGAGCATGGGCACGGGCACCTCGCTCGTCAAGTGTGAAGGCGACAACATCGAGCACATCGGCGGCATCGGCATCGGCGGCGGCACCCTGCAGGGGCTTTCCCGCCTGCTGCTCAACACGGACGACATCCAGCAGGTGTCCAACATGGCCATGCAGGGCGACATCTCCAACATCAACCTGCTCATCGGCGACATCAGCGCGCGCCCGCTGCCAGGACTGCCCATGAACGCCGTGGCCTCGCTCTTCGGCAAGGCCAAAAACAACACACGGCCTGAGGACATCGCCCTCGGACTCATCTGGATGGTGCTGCAGGCCGTCGGCTCGGCCACCATCCTGTCGTCGTTAGGCAGTGAGATACGCGACTTCGTGCTCATCGGCAACCTCACGCTCCTGCCCCAGTGCAAACTGGTGTATCCCGCCATGGAGAAGCTCTACCATGTGCGTTACCACATCCCCAAATACGCCGAGTTCTGCACGGCCATCGGCGCCGCGCTGAGCTATCATCAGAAATAAGCCAGTGGGCCGAACAAACAAGACGTTTTGCCTATCAGGCGCACATAAGAAAATCCTAACTGCTTGATAATAAGCGGTTAGGATTTTTGCTTTTATACTTTTGGCAACATTTTGGCAACGTGTTTCGATGCTAATTCGTTATGGTCACTAAGAACTGTGTCGTTTTTACATTCTTTCACACGATTTTAACAGATTATAATCGTGTTGGCTGTAGTGAGAATTCTTCACCAAGTTGCTAAATAAACGTAAAAGTAATTACCTTTATGCGAGATTGTGGTGTATTATATTTATTTTTGCATTTAAATTCGCATCTTAATATGGCTGAGCATGACGAGAAAGTGCAACGCTGCGTTGCACTTTTGCCATGGTCGCATAATCTACTGCTAT
>CALGHW010000269.1 GCA_937916075.1 uncultured Prevotella sp. | reverse complement strand
TCATCAGGGCGAGCAGGGTGTAGCTGAGCGTCTGGCACAGGCGTATCGCGCGGTCGGGCAGCCGTAGCGTGGCTCCAACCACCAGCAGCAGGGCGGCGGCAAGGAAGGTGATGACCGGCCAGCGCAGCGAGTTCAGCGTATTGCTGACCAGTTCGGCCTCTACCGCCGCTTTTGACGGCATCACTCCTTGGGCTTTCACCCGTTGGTAAGCCCCTATTTTGTCTATCAGCAAGGCGGCCCGTTGGTCATCATTCATGATGACGCTCTCGGCCAGGTAGTCCATGGCCTTGCTCACGAAGAACAGTTCTTTCTCGGGCAGGGTCACCTGGGTCTTCTTCTCGCCGGGAGAGAGCCAGGTCAGCCGGCCGTTTTTGTCCGGACAGGGAAAGATGCGCAGCATCTCGCCATTGTAGAACATCCTGACAATATTGAATTTCTCGTCGGCGTCTCTCAAGTGCTTTTGCATTTGCAGGTCACCCCTTTCCGCGGCTTCTTTTAAGGGGCGTTCCAGCTTGTATTCATTGTATCCGTCCCAGAAGTCAGACACGGCAGCCCATTCGTTGTCGATGCCGAGTACTCGCTGGGCCTCCTTGTCCTTGACCTGTATCATCTTGGCGTTTTCCCACTGTACGGCATTGAAGGCCCATCCCATGAATATCTCGTCGGCCGAGTATCCGTGCCAGCTTGCCTTGCCCGTCAGCTTGGTCACAAAAGATGTGGCCACGGTGTTGACGGGGCAGATGCGGCTGTTGTAGAGCACGCAGACGCGTCCGAAGTCATCGGCCAGTTGCTTGTTGACTGTCGGCAGGTTGTCGTCGGCGGCATGGGCAGTGATGGAGGCGCCTGTCAGGATGGCGATGGCGATGGTCCGTGCCACTTGTGAAGTGACGGCCTTCTTGTAGAAGTCGCGCATCCGGGTACGTTTGGACAGCAGGGTGAGGATGATGGCTATGAGCAGCAGTCCATAGCCTATATAGGTGACGGTAATGCCATAAGGGTCATACAGCACGCCAAGGGTGGTGCCCTGCATGTCGCTGTCGTAGCCCGACTGGGTGAAGCGATAGCCTCTGTGCTCGCCGATATGGTTCATGGATATATGGATGTCGTGGCCGTCGGCGCTCACGGTGGAGGTGTAGTCCATGGGGGCGTCGGTGCCGGGGTAATAGGTTATCTCAAAGTCTTTCAGTTGGAGTGTGAAGCCCATTTCTTCCCGTGTGTTGTCGTTGAGCTTGATGCTTGACGCTTGTTCGCCCTGTCTCAGATGGACGGTCCCGCTTTTGGAGGTGAGCCATGAGGTGAGCGCTCCGGCCAGGATGACCATGAAGGATGCGTGAAGCAGGAATACGGGTGCCTTGCGGTAGAGCTTCATCTTGAGGATATAGGTTATGCTGGTGGCGGTCAGTACCGCCCAAAGGGCTACAAACCAGGAGGCTCCGTAAATGTGGTCGGCCACAAAAGTGGCTCCCTTGCTACTCTCGATAAATGTGGCGACAACCATCACCAACACGATGAGGGTTGCCACGCTGATAGTCGTGTATTTCAGAATTTTCATTTGACTTGATGGATTACGGCTGCAAAATTACTAATTTTATGCCAATGGCGCATAGGCTCTTTGCGGATATACCTACTTTTAGGTATTTCCTGTGTGGCTCTTGAATCTGTGTGGAGACATTAAGTAATGTTTGCTTGCGCAGAAATGGCTTGGCACGAGTTACAGGCTTGGTCATGTTCAAAACATCCATGGCAAATATATTCAAGTTGTTTTAAAACCTTGCTAAAGTTTTGGTTGTGTCATGGAAAAAACGTATTTTTGTCATGTCTTTAAGAATTGTCTAAACCAAAAGCAGTATGATGAGTGTAAGAGAGGAAAAGTGGATGGAAAAGTATCAGGAGCTCAAGTTGTATATCTTGGCGCACGGACATTTGCCGGACAAAAAGAAGGTGGAAAACCGAGGCCTGCTCAACTGGTGGAAGTATAACAAGAAATGCGTCAAGCAAGGGAAACTGGATGCCGATAAGGTGGCTCTGTTGCGGACGTTGAGCGACATGCGTGACGAGTCGCTTCCTTTTACCAATTGTCCTTGAAGGATTTTGGAAACTCTTATTTTGCAAAGACTAAAAAATTACCATTATGGCTATATTTTATCATTAAGTAGGTGCTCAAAATTAATTTATA
>CALGHW010000268.1 GCA_937916075.1 uncultured Prevotella sp. | reverse complement strand
CACTTGAAACGGCTGAAATGAGAAAGTTGCCTGATTACGAAGAGAAACCTGCCAACTTTCTCCCAGAAATCAGGCAACTTTCTCCCTGTAATCAGGCAACTTATTTTTCTTGGAAAGAACAAGTGTAATAAAAAATACCATTAAAAGGAAGCAATGAATATCCTATTGTTATTGTGCGGTGAGACACCGCCCCTACGACTTTTACACTATTTTTAGTGGGTTAGAACAATCATTTCAAACCGTACAGGCCGAACGTGAAAATAAATTCCACCGAAAGGGGTGAGATTCTCAGATTTTATGCTTACCTTTGCCATATGTCAGATGCTCCTTATTTGAGTTTTTTTGCAGCACTAAGGTAAGTGAATTTTCTGACATATGCAAGCGTTGGACAACTTATTGTTATCCAACGACTTGCTTTTATACAAAATTAAAAGTCTGCTAATTTAAGGATATCTATAAACCTAAATAAACGATATGGACATAAACGATATGAAAGATGTTGGGTCAACAAACCAATATTCTAATGGAAATGAGGGCTCGTGGGATGCCCACAAATTAGTGAGGGCATATATAAACATTGCCTGGAAGATAAGCAATACTTATAAAATAGGCTGCTCATTTCTTTTTCAGAACGACCCCATTCCTTTTCAGAAACTTCGTGGGGACTATCAGATAAAGGTTCGTAGGATAGCAGCTGTTATAAGTGCTTTTACAGGCAACGATATGAAAGAGTCGGATCCATACGAACTCATTCGTAGCGTATTCTCAGTTTTCTATTATACAAATAGCAGGGTTCTTAAGCAATCAATAATCGATGTGTCGGATTTTGAGCTTCTAAAGGCAAAGCTTTGTGAAGCAGCATCTGATGAATCATGGTGGGTGGAAGGTTTTCTGAGATTATTTGAACGTGATAGTAGCACAGACAGAGGGGACCTTTTGAGTGTCCTTCTTGCTTATAGGATTGCTACCGAAAACTTTTGTTTTGACAACATTTTCTCTGGCATATATGAGGCGAGTGCTGTATTTGGTATTGGTCAAAAAACTATTGAAGGACTATACTATCCTAAACTTGAAGAGTGTAACATGAAGGTGGACGACATGATCGTTCTGCTTTTGGGCAACACTTTCAAGGGCTCATTTACACAACAAGAACTGATTGAGCATTACAACTATCCGACAACAACGGATGAAGAATTGCTTGATTGGGAAGCCGATTAGGCTTGCCGATAGGGGGCGTCGTCTTACGGCATCGGGCAGGAAGGGCGGCTACAGGATAAATATTTCTGAAAATGCGGGCGAAAAGCTTTGCCGAACGAGCGAAAAGGCGTAACTTTGCAGGCTGATAACGTTTTTCAGAAAAAGATTGTTTTTAAGGTTATGATGATCAGACAATTGGCCATACTCTTTGGCTGTCTTGCTTTGGGCGAGCTTATTATCTATCTCACCCACATCCCTTTGCCCTCCAGTATTCTGGGCATGCTGTTGCTCACGCTGTTGCTGAAACTGAAGATTATCCGCCTTGAATGGGTGCGGGGCATCTCCGACTTTCTGGTAGCCAACATCGGTTTCTTCTTTGTGCCGCCAGGGGTGGCCATCATGCTCTATTTTGACATTATCAAGGCCGAGCTGTGGCCCATCGTCACCGCCTCTGTCGTCTCGACGGTTATTGTGCTGGCCGTCACGGGATGGGTACACCAGTGTTACGGCACGGCGTCCAGCAAGGTGAGCCACAAGCTCCACCGCAACCGCGATGACCACCAAGAGGAAGGAGGCGAGGTATGAACACCTATTTCTCCAACGAGTTTTTCCTGATAGCCCTCACCTTTGGCACTTACTTCTTCGGCAAGCTGCTCCGCAAGTGGACCGGATGGGTCATCATGAACCCCATCCTGGTGGCCATTGTATGCATTATCGCCTTTTTGGAACTGACGGGCATCAGCTATGAGACTTACAATGCCGGTGGCCACATGATAGAGTTTTGGCTGCGTCCTGCCGTGGTGGCCCTCGGCGTGCCCCTCTATCTCCAGCTGGGCACCATCAAGAAAAATCTGGCCCCCATTATCCTGGCCGAGCTGGCCGGCTGTGTGGTAGGCATTATCTCGGTGGTCTACATCGCCAAGGAGATGGGGGCGTCGAGAGAGGTAATCCTCTCGCTGGCTCCCAAGTCGGTGACCACTCCCATAGCCATGGAGGTGACCAAGGCCGTGGGCGGCATTCCGTCGCTGACGGCGGCCGTCGTGGTCTGTGTGGGACTGATGTGTGCCGTGTGTGGCTTCAAGACCATGGGCTTCGCCCGGGTCAAGAACCCCGTGGCCCAGGGCCTGTCCATGGGCACGGCCGCCCATGCCTTAGGCACGGCCACCTCGATGGACCACAGTCAGATACATGGGGCATACGCCAGCTTGGGCCTGACGCTCAACGGTATCTTCACCTCGCTGCTCACACCGATGATTATTCCGCTGCTCAACGTATAAAGGCGTTGGCCAAAAACTTGCAAGAGTGGAATATTATACCTAAATTTGCACCCGATGAAACAAGTAAAGCCCAAAAAGAATCTCGGCCAGCACTTCCTGACCGACCTGAGCATAGCCAAGCGCATAGCCGACACTGTGGACGCCTGTCCCGACATACCCATCCTGGAAGTAGGTCCGGGCATGGGAGTGCTCACCCAATATCTGATGGAAAAGGACCGCGAGGTAAAGGTGGTCGAGATAGACGACGAATCGGTGGCCTATCTTTACGAGCGCTTCCCGAGACTCACAGACAATATCATAGGTGACGATTTTCTGCGTATGGACCTCAGCAGGATATTCGACGGAGGCAAATTTGTGCTCACAGGCAACTATCCCTACGACATATCCTCGCAGATATTCTTCAAGATGCTTGACAATAAGAACCTCATACCTTGCTGCACAGGCATGATTCAGAGGGAGGTGGCCCAGCGGATGGCTTCGGCCCCTGGCAACAAGGCTTACGGCATACTGAGCGTGATGACCCAGGCGTGGTATGACGTGGAATATCTCTTCACGGTGGATGAGAACGTGTTCAACCCGCCTCCCAAGGTGAAGAGTGCTGTCATCCGCATGACCCGCAATCAGGTGACCGACCTGGGCTGTGACGAGGCCCTCTTCAAGCGCGTGGTCAAGACGGAGTTCGGACAGCGCCGCAAGATGCTTCGCGTCAGTCTGCGGCAAATCGTGGACGCCGACAAGGCCGGAGCGGGATTCTTCACGCAGGACATCATGACCAAGCGTCCCGAGCAGCTCAGCGTGGCCCAGTTTGTGGAGCTTACCAACATGGTGGCCTTGAATATAGGAAAGTAAGCTGTGCTTCAAGCATTACTTAATGGCGTGCTCGGGTTTTTCTCGGGCACGCCATTCATGTCTTTGGACATAAGTGCCCAATGGTGGCTGAAAAAGAAGGTCCATTATGTGTTTCTTCTTTGCCGTTTCAATAATTTTTCATAACTTAGTGGCGTGAAAGTGTAAAGCGAATATGATTATGGGAGAAATAGTCAACAAATATCCGGTTGGAATACAGACCTTCGAGAACATCCGCGAAGGCAATTATATGTATGTCGACAAGACAAAATATATTGTCGACTTTCGGAAGAAAGGCATGAAGTATGTGTTTCTGAGCCGTCCCAGGCGGTTCGGCAAGTCGCTCTTCGCCTCAACGCTCCACGTCTATTTTGCAGGCAAGAAGGAACTCTTCGACGGTCTTGCCATTGCCGACTACGAGAAGGAGTGGGCGAGGCATCCCGTGCTGCATTTCGACATGAGCGGGGCGAAGCACATGGACGCTGAAAGTCTGAAGAGTTACCTCAATTTCATTCTTCTCCCATACGAGAGAATGTATGGCAAGGGAGAAGGAGAAAACCTGCCTAACGAAAGGCTTATTGGTTTGGTGAACCGTGCTTATGAGCAGACTGGCGAGAAGGTGGTGGTCATAATAGACGAGTACGACGCGCCGTTGCTCGACGTGGTACATGAGAAGGAGAACCTTGGCATATTGCGTCGCATCATGCAGAACTTCTACAGTCCGCTGAAGATGCTCGACCCTTACCTGGAGTTCGTGTTCATCACTGGCATAACCAAGTTCTCCCAGCTCAGCATCTTCAGCGAGCTCAACAACCTCG
>CALGHW010000267.1 GCA_937916075.1 uncultured Prevotella sp. | reverse complement strand
GTAGAACTTGAAGTCGTCTTTGTCGTGCGAGTGGGGCTTAGAGCCGGGCAGCGACAAAGACGACTTCAAGTTCTACAACCTCAACGCTGACGACGGCGACTGGGAGGTATACCAGTCTACCTACATGAACATGGCACGCACAGGCTACGGATGCCTTGCCTACAACTATAACAAGGAAAACAATGCCAATGACTGGGTCATGCTCGACCCCATCAACGTGGAAGCAGGCAACTACGTGCTGCGCTACTGGTATTCGGGCAGCGACGGACACACGGAGAAACTCGGAGTGTACTGGGGCAACGGCAACACGCCGGAGGACATGAAAAACCTGGTAAACGACATCGAAACCAAGGAAGGCAGATACCAGGAGGCATTCAAGGTCATCACCTTCGACAAGCCACAGACGATATACTTCGGCTTCTATGCCCACAGCGACAAGGACGAGAACTGGCTTACCGTAGACGACGTGCAGTTCTACAAGGCGGAAAGTGATGCCGTGGACCTCAGTGTGACCGATATCGCCAAGCCATACGACTTTGTGCGCACACCTAATGACAAGGACTTTGTGTTCACCCTCCAGAATGTAGGCATCAAGGATGCCAACGGCAAGCTGAAGGTATACGTTGACGGCGAGAAGAAAGCCGAAGAAAACCTCAACATAAAAGCACAGGAAATCAAGAACATGACGGCAAAGGATGTGCTGAGCGGCCTCTCTGCCGGCAAACACACCGTCAAGGTAGCCATAGAAAGTGATGATGACAACCGGCCGGACAACAACTCCATGGAGAAGGAGTTTACGGTGCTCGGAAAGCCTGTGGTGCTGTACGACTTCGAGAGCGGCACGATTCCTTCCGACCTGACTTTCTATGTAGGCGACGAGGGAACAATAAACCCTGACGCCGGAGAAGAGTTCAACAAGGAAGGATGGGGAATATTCAACATCGAGAAGCATACTATGCTGGGCGAGCATGTGCTTGCCGGCACAAGCTGGGTTGACAACGCCACACCCGACCGCTGGATTATCCTGCCGCAGATTCATGTGTCGGGAGAGGATGCCGCTCTTGCCTGGGACGCCATGTCATTCAATCAGTTGTTGCTTGAAGACTACAATGTGAAGATTTCCGACGGTTCCGGCAACCCGGCCGACTACTGGTACACCACGGACATGAAGGTGCAGGGTGAGTCCACCACACCGAAGACTCGTGGTCTGAGCCTTTCGAAATACGCCGGAAAAGACATCTACATCGCCTTCAACCTCGTGACCAAGAAGGGCGAGGCGCTCTGTCTTGACAATATCGGTGTGTATGGCGAGGCCACAACAGGCATCAGCACTGTAAACGGTGACACACAGCGTATGTTCTTTGTAAGCGACGACAGCTTCGGGGCTACCGGAGCCAAGAGCATCAGCATTGCCGACATGAGCGGACGCAGCGTGGCCAAGGCTGACACCAAGACAATAAGCCTGGCAGGACTGAATGCCGGTGTTTACGTGGCCACGGCAAAATATGCCGACGGCACCTGCAAGACCTTCAAGTTCATAAAGAAATAGGGGCACCTGCAAAAGCGTGTGTGGACATGATGAAAGTGTCTGCCTTTTAATGACATTTTTATTACATTCGTTCTTGCGAGAAAATAAAGTTGCCTAATTACGAAGAGAAAGTTGCCTGATTTCTGGGAGAAATCAGGCAACTTTCTCTTCGTAATTAGGCAACTTTCTCATTTCAGCCATTTCTGGTACTCCGAAGGAAGCTTTGGACGAATATGAAATATTTTTATATTATTCTTCGGCGGTCACTATCTTTTTTATCGCGCGGTGAGACACCGCACCCACTACCTTTTTCAACCATACAGGGCGAAAGAATCCGCAGCGTCCCCTTCTTTTCCAAAGGACACATACCCACACGCTTTTGCAGGTGCCCCCACTTACCATCAAAAAATGTCAACGCCACGTTTTTTTAAGACTCGTGGAATACCGGATATGAAAAAAAATCACTAAGTTTGCACTTACCATTGAATAACCCGAAAAAGCATTTCCGACTATGCAGAAATACGCAGACCATATCGTACAGATAGAGATAGACTCGCTGTGGAGCAACGTGAAACATATTGTGTGGAACCTGGACCCCCAGGTGAACATCCTCAGCGGCATCAACGGCGTGGGCAAGAGCACCATCCTCAACAAGGTGGTCAAGGGGCTGATGCAGGGGGGCGAGTTTCCCAGCCATATGCTCAAGGGCGTGCGCATCAAGGTGGAGCCAGAAGACGCCCGGTGGATACGCTACGACATCATCCGCAGCTTCGACCGACCGCTGGTGAGCGGCGACTCGGTAAACCGCATCGTGGACGCTCCGCTGGCCACCGAACTCGACTGGCAGCTCTACCAATTGCAGCGCAAGTACCTGGACTACCAGGTGAACATCGGCAACCGCATCATCGCCGCCCTACAAAGCGGAGCGCCCGACGCCCCCGCCAAGGCCCAGCAACTCTCGGAGCCTAAACGACTCTTCCAGGACACCATCGACCGCCTCTTTGCCGAAACAGGCAAGCAACTGGTTCGCACCAGCAACGAAATCATGTTCTCACAAATAGGCGAACGGCTCACCCCCTACCAGCTCTCCAGCGGCGAGAAGCAGATGCTGGCCATCCTGCTCACCGTGCTCATCGAAGACCAGCAGTCTTATGTACTCTTCATGGACGAGCCTGAGGTGAGCCTCCATATCGACTGGCAACAGAAGCTCATCGACATGATTCTCAGCCTCAACCCCAACGTGCAAATCATCCTCACCACCCACTCGCCGGCTGTCATCATGAACGGATGGACCGACAAGGTCACCGAAGTGAGTGACATCACGGTATAGGAGACTGTATCGAAGGTGAAAATGTAAAACGCAAAAAAAACGGCTTGTGAAACGACTCAAGGACAATCTCAACTCCAGCTATATCCGGGCGGCCAACAGTCTTAACTCACGCAAGGCCCGGCACAAGATTGTGGCTTATGTGGAAAGCTACGACGACATCTTTTTCTGGCGCACCGTCCTGGGGCGCTTTGAGAACGAGCAGCGTTACTTTGAGGTGATGCTGCCCTCACACGACACCCTGCAACGGGGCAAGAAGTCGGTGCTGATGAACTTTATCGGCAACCGCATGGGCCCCGACATGATAGCCTGTGTGGACGCCGACTACGACTACCTTCTGCAAGGAGTCACGGAGACCTCGCGCAAGATTATCGACAGTCCTTACGTGTTTCACACCTACGTATACGCCATCGAGAACTTCCAGTGTTATGCCGCCAGCCTCCACAATGTATGCGTCATGGTGACGCTCAACGACCACGCCATCTTCGACTTTGAGGCTTATATGCGGGCCTTCTCCGAGGCGTGCCACCCGCTCTTTGTCTGGTCTATCTGGATGTACCGCACGGGCCACTACCCGGAATTCTCGCTCACCGACTTCTGTCGCCTGACCGATCCGTCGGGCTTCACGCTGGCCGACCCGTGGCTCTCCATCGAGCGGCTGCGCCACAAGGTGCAGCGCAAGGTGGCCCTCCTCCAGCACCGCTACCCCAAAGCCAAGGAGTCGTGGCTGCGCCTCAAGGAGGAGCTGACGGCCTTGGGAGTCACCCCACAAACCACTTACCTCTTCATCCAGGGTCACCACCTCTTCGACACCGTCGTCGTGCCTATCCTCAACAAGGTGTGCAACCGGCTGCGGCAGGAGCGCGAAAACGAGATTATCCGCACCGCCGCCCACCAGACCCAACGGCGCAACGAAATGGCTTGTTACGAGAACAGCCTGATGGACATCAAGGCCATGCTCAAGAAAAACATGGGCTATATGGAATGTCCGCTCTTCCTGAGACTGCAAGCCGACGTGGGCCGCTATCTCGACAATTCGGAAAAACAAGCCGACAAGGCCGACGACAGCCCTTCCACAGACGGACAGCCTGACACGCCAACGGCCGCACTCCCCCATCAGCAACAATAAAAAAACGAAGCAGCTTGCCCGCTATCCTCATCACAGATAGCGGGCAAGCTGATGCATTAATTTAGCTTAGCGGCAGTTCACCTATTGGAATATTTGAATATTGGTTTCTTTGCTATCCATTCCCGCAACGGAACATTGTTTCTGTCTGCAATTTCACAGCACATTCTCAACCATCCCTCGTAATAATCATCGCCTTGTAATATGGTGGGATTATATTCTGCTATCAAATCAACCATTTCCTTCGTAGGATGCTGAAGTAAGGCCTTTATTCTGTCTGCATACTCAACAATGACGCTAAAAACTTTTGCCGCCGGCGTGCCTATTACCTTGTCATCGACTTTTGTGATTTTACCACCTGCCGAATACAAATCTCGAATATTAGGGTTTACTACTTGATAGTAAGAACAAAGCCACAATGACGTGTTGTTGTACTTCTTTGTACTTCCACAGGGGTCAAGAGATTCAGGGAACAATATCATGCATTTTGCCCTTATATCTTTCTTTTCTTCCAAATCCAAAGTAGTCCAAAGCCGGATATTAAAAGATTGCGCATTCTCTATATTATCAGACGTTATCCACCAAGGCATTTCCATCTTTCCTTTTTTTATCGCTTCTTCACGATAATAACGTCGTACTTGGGAAATATTGTCATGTGACTTTCGAAACGTATCGTATTCAGTGCCCATTTTTGAAAATATGGTTTCGCCTTTATTGAGTTCCATATTTATCAAGTATCGTGGAGAATGAGTTACGGCTATATCGTAGAGCACATCTTGGTATGGACGGCACTTAAATTGAGGAATATCCCCGCCTAATTTGCCGAATAGCATATAAATATCGTCAACATCTTTAATTCTTGTCGTTTCTACGATACTGCTACCCGTCGAAGTCCAAGCGTCTGATATTGTTGACTTCACCTCTATTCCATAATACTTTTCCGCCACAATATCAGGAAACTTATGTCCTGAAACCAATAGAATTTCATCGGGATGAAACGGTGTGCCAGAGCAAGCCTCCTTAACTTTCTCTACAGAGCAACGCTCAAGACCACTGGGGGATATGTTTTGATAATGCTTAGGACAAATCCTCGCATCATCATTCATTATTTGTTCCGTTTTGCTCATCAAGGAAGCGAATGCCTCATGGGCGAGCGAAATGTCTCTTTTGCGAATTGCAATTATGTTGCCTTCATATTCCATGGCTATTCAAAATATAAGTTCCAAATTTCTTGAATTCTCCTTGCTATATTGTATGCCAGCATCGGGGGTACTGCATTGCCTATTACTTTGTATGCTCCCGATGGGCTTACCGCATATCGTTTGCCGTTCTCTTTATACCTGACAAAGTGGTAGTCAGGTGGAAATGTTTGAATTAGCGCACATTCCCTTGGTGACAATCGCCTTTCTTTGAGTCCTAACCCAAGTTCTTCTATATTTTTGCCACCATGTTCTAAAGACCTCAAGTTTCGGATTTAGAATGAACTGATAGAAAAGTATATAAAAAAAGCTTTGA
>CALGHW010000266.1 GCA_937916075.1 uncultured Prevotella sp. | reverse complement strand
AAATGTCCTGACGGTAAAAGTTCCGGCAAAATCCATTGTCGTATTAAACGTAAAATAAGAAACATGATCAATCCCCAAATTATGGCTATGGCCCTCACGGGCTTTCTAAGTTTAGCTTCCTCTGTCAGCACGCCTGCCACAGCGGCCAAGAAGAAGGCACCTTATGCCGGATATATCTTCGCCTACTTTGAAGGTACAGGCAACCAGCAGGAGCACCTCCGTTTTGCCATCAGCGAAGATGCCAAGAATTGGTTTGCTCTCAACAGCAACCGTCCTGTCATCCTCTCCGACTCCATCAGCAACAGTGGTGGTATCCGTGACCCTCACATCCTCCGAGGTGAGGACGGTAAGACCTTCTACATTGTGGCAACTGATATGCACACAGCCAAGAATGGATGGAAGGAAAATCCTGGCATCGTCCTTCTGAAATCTACCGACCTCACCCATTGGACCCATGCCAAAATCAATCTGTCGAAGGACTACGCCGAACATTTCGGTGACGCATACTGGGTGTGGGCTCCACAAACCATCTATGATAAAAAGGCGGGAAAGTATATGATATACTTCACGCTCCAGCGAAATGACCGTAAGAGCTTGATTACTTATTACGCCTATGCCAACGCTGACTTCACCGGATTTGAAAGTGAGCCAAAACAATTGTTTAGCGCGAAATACGGCTCTATCGACAATGACATCATCTATAAGGACGGCAAGTATCACCTTTTTTATAAAGGCAACACGAAAGACGCCAACGGTAAAGAAATCAAAAACGGCATAGAGCAAGCTACCTCTAAATCACTGCATGGCCCTTGGAAAGAGCAGTTCAAGTATATCGATGCCTATGCGGACAAGCGCACTTCGGTTGAAGGATCTGGCGTGTTCAAGTTAAACGACCGTGACGAGTATGTCTTGATGTACGATCTTTACTCAAGCGGACGATATGAGTACCAGACATCCAAAGACCTCAACACTTTCAGCAAGACCCCCCTGTCATTCCGTAAGGACTTCTTCCCGCGCCACGGAACCGTAACCTCACTGACAGCCGAAGAGATGGACCGTGTACAGAAGCAATGGGGCTATGTGCTGAAACACGATATCATCGCACAGGGCAACCCTCTCTTCAGCCATAAATATACAGCCGACCCGGCTGCATTGGTATTGGGCGACACGTTGTGGCTCTTCACCGGGCAGGACTTCGACGGCAACCAAAATGGATATCGCATGAAGGACTGGCTGGCCTTCTCTACGACCGACATGAAGACCTGGACTGAATATCCTGCCCCACTCCGCCCTACAGACTTTAAATGGGCAGCCAAGCATCCTGCTTACGCAGGCCATGTGGCCGAACGCAACG
>CALGHW010000265.1 GCA_937916075.1 uncultured Prevotella sp. | reverse complement strand
GCGGAGAAAGACCGTGTAGAGGTGGAACTCGCACTCGAAGATATGGGAAAGCCTATTGGAGTGGCAGACTATCAACTGATAGTACCGAAAGAGAAATTACAAAAAGTCCTTGCTGACGAGATAAAGGCGTTTAGTGAGGAAAAAGAAAATAAAAAATAAATATCCTGTAGTTATAATGAATATATCTTCAAGAACGGAGAACTTGTTGAAAATTCAGTTACCGAGAAAAACTCGGCAACTGCCGCAGATGGCAAGAACTATATGACAAAGTTCTATAATCTTGACGCTATCATTTCTGTTGGTTATCGTGTCAATTCTATCCGTGCCACTCAATTCCGCCAGTGGTGTACTTATGTCATTCGTCAGTTCGCTTTGCGTGGCTATTTATTCAAAGCTTTTCAAAGACACTGCATACCTCGATTTTCTTGATCGGCCTATCCGGCCATCAGGTCGGCCATCACCATATCACTCACAAAAAGCCCCTTGCGGGTAAGCCTGAGAAATCCGCCGGCAGTCTGCTCCAGCAGGCCGTCGGCGATATATTTACGCGCGCTTGACAGACAGTAAGCCAAGCGCCGCGCCCCAAACAGACGCTCCAGCCGCCTCAAGTCGATGCCCTCCACCGTGCGGAGCGAGAGCATCACGGTCTCGTCATAACGCGTGTCAGCGTCGAGCGTCTCCCGCTCAAAGGGCACCTTGCCCCGCCCTATCGCCAGGATATACTGCCGGAGGTCGGCCACGTTCCACTGCCTGCTCTCACCATCATAGGAGTGGGCGGCGGCGCCGATTCCCATATAGGGCACGTCGCGCCAGTAGCTGCTGTTGTGGCGGGAGCGACGGCCCTGACGGGCGAAATTACTGATTTCATAATGCTCATAGCCTGCCTCGGCCATCCGGTCGGACAGCACCTCAAACATCCGGCGGCTCAGCTCCTCGTCGGTCTCCCTCACCTTGCCCTGCTCCATCAGCCGATAGAGCGGTGTCCCCTCTTCATACATCAGGCTATAGGCCGACAGGTGCTCCACCTCCAAGTCCACCGCCCGGGCGATGTCCGCCTGCCAGTCGGCCAGCGTCTCACCCGGGAACCCGTACATCAGGTCAATGCTGATATTGTCGATGCCCACCTGGCGCAGCCGGTCAACGGCCACAGCCACCTCGGCGGCCGTATGCCGCCGGCGGAGGAAGCGCAGGCGGTCGTCGCTGAAGGTCTGTGCCCCCATGCTGACCCTGTTGACAGGCAAGGCCGCGATAATCCGGGCGTAATCGGGAGTGATGTCGTCCGGATTACACTCCATGGTCACCTCCACGGCTGCCGAGGTGTCGATGGCCGCAAAGAGCCGCTCCAGCTGGGCGGCCGACAGCTGGCTGGGCGTTCCGCCACCGAGATATACCGTATGCCACCCGTCGGCCAGGTAGCCCCGCCGCAGGGCCAACTCCCCACACAGGGCGTCGACATATTGCTGGCGGAGCGACTCGTCGGTTGTGGAATAAAAGCCACAGTAGACACAGCGGCTCTTGCAAAACGGGATATGAAGATACAGACCGGACAATTTAAAAAAGAATTAGAGGTTGGAAAACTATGCCTCAAGCGCCGCCACAAACTCCCGGTGGAAGGTGCCAAAGAGCGAGAGAATCTCCCGTCGCTGCTCCTCGTCCATCTCCCACAGGCTTTCCTGGCCGGCCTGATGCGCTTTGATGGCCTTGGCGCAGCGGGCTATCTTGCGCTTGTTGTTGCGCGCCTGGAGCTGGTCGCCCTGCAGGGGCTTCTGGGTGACAAAGGAGAGGGCGGCCAACTGCTTCATAAACTGCTCAAAGCGGTTGTAGAGCAAAGCCTGGCGCATCATCTTCTCCTGGTCGTCGGCAGCCTCATCCATATCCAGCAGGTCGGCCAGATGCTCATGGGCCCAGTCGGCCTCCTTCAGCCAGAACCACTGGAATCCCATCTTCTGCTCCAGGTGTATCAGCTGGGCGGCCACCTCAGCCTGATGGTCGTCGGTAGCCTGGGCAAACTGCTGGAAAGCAAAGCGCGACAGGGCCACGGGGTCCAGCTCCAGGTCGTCCGATCCGTCAAGAGCCTTGCCGGTCAGGGTGATACGCCAGCGGTTGCTCTTGTTTTTGACCAGTGCGCTGTGGGCCCCCATCAAGAGGTCGGCCAGCTTGCCCTCGGCCGGTATCTCCTTGACCGTGGCCAGCCGCTCGCGCATATCTCTCACCACCAGGGTGCCGTCCGGACGGAGCACGCAGAGATAGTTGAGCTTGTTGTCGTCGAGCGAGATGGAGAAGCGGTCGTTGTCGTCGTTGCCCACAAACGAGTAAGTATACTTGTCCAGCTCCTCATGGGTGATTTCAATCTCACCGGTATACGTCTGCTCCTCGTCGTCCTGCAGCATAAATCCGATATAAGGTATCTTCAGCCGGATGTCGAAGGCCTTGCCGGTACGCGGCTTCATGGTGCAGAGCACACCATCCTCCCCGAAGTCGTCCTTCTTGATGACATAGCCCTCGTCGGTCTTCTCGGCCTTGGGTATCTCCACCTTGCCGTAGAGCCACTTGATTTTGAAGACAATCACATTCTCGTCCTCGCGCACCAGCGTGATCAGCTCCGACGGTTCCACACCGATATTGACCGCCCGGGCGGGCTCTATCTGCTCATCGTCGTCACCCAGCACATTGACATAAATCTCGCCTATCATGGGGTCGTCTTCCCACTCGGCTTTCTTGGGTGCGTTCACACTCTTGAACACGATGAATATCAGTTTGGAGGGTTTCCGGGTGCCGTCCTCACCACACAGGTAATAGTTTACCTCCTTGGGGAGGAATACAGGCGTGGCGATGTAAGGGCTCTTGCAGAGCGGTGAATATTCCAGCTCTGTCCACAGGGGCAGAGCGTGCGGGGTGTTTTTTTCTGTTGTCATAAAGTTTGTCGTTATCCGAATCTTTTCTTGTTTTTATTCTTAGCGTATGCAAAATTACTGCAAAAATACAAAAACACCAAACCTGAGTGACGCTAATGTGACGATGAAAAAATAACTTGGTACGATTTGAGTGAGAAAACTATCATTCAGTATTGGTGTC
>CALGHW010000264.1 GCA_937916075.1 uncultured Prevotella sp. | reverse complement strand
CGCACTGCCGTTGGCACCGTTTTTATAGGTGAAGCCCTCTTGGTTGAGCATATTGTTGTAGAAGGCGTTGGCGTCGTCGCCCACGGTGGAGAAAGCCTTGTCCGAGAACTCCACGAGGATAACCAGTGAGTGCTGGTTGCCGGTGGTGGGATAGTCGTTGATGCGGATGCGCCGGGGCAGTGAGCTTGCCTTGGCCCCCTTGGCAGTACGTGGCGTCATCCGGCTTATCTGTGCTTTCCGCTCTGCCGCGAAAGTCTTCAGGATGCCCTGCGTGTCCTGTGTCTTCAGGAAGGCGGTGGCCTGGGCGGTCCGCTTGGCGGCGTTGGCGGCTACGAGTCCGCTTCCGCTGATGAGTCCGCTGGCGTTCAGGGTGGCATATTCATAGTTTCCGGTAGCCGCGTTGAAAAACAGCGGATGGCCATCCTCCGTCATGCTGAGATGACCGTGCTCGTCACCGCGCACGGTGATGGTGATATAACTACCGTCGGCCTGTTGCACCCGTCTCGGGTAAGGGTAGGCCGGGACAGACACAGCCGTCTGCGCGAAGCAGGCGGCTGTGAGAAGACCCATAAAAAATCTTTTTGTATTGTTCATTTTGTTATCTTACGACAAATTTTGCTGTTGTCTTGTTTCCTTTGCTGTCTGTGGCGATGACCATGTATACGCCCTTGCCCATGCTGGCTGTGCTGACGCTTTCGCCGTGGGCTTTGGCCATCAGTTGTCCGCCCATGCCATAGACGGCCATCAGGGTGGCTCCAGGAGCTGTGATGCGGTTGTCGGTCAATCGGATATTCATGCCGGATACATGTTCCATGGTGGCGATACCTGCTGCGTCATCAACAGTCACGGTGCAGGTCAGAGCCAGTGTGCCGTAGCTTACGGTGATGTGGGCCACACCCTTTTGGTGGGCGACGATGCTCAGTGTGGCTTTGTTGCCGTCGATATTGCTGATTTCCACATCAGCGACGGTGGTATTGTCGGAAGTGGCGTCAATGTCGTCGGCGCTGGTGCCGTATACGGTGGCGTTGATGGTCTGCGTGTTGCCGGGATTCATCATCACGGTTGTCTTGTCGAGTGTCAGGCTGTGGGCCATGTTCTCAAAGTAGAGGCAAGGCGTGGGCTTAGCGTCTTTCCACGGGGTGTCCACCGTCTCACCGAAAGCATAACCCAAGGTGGTGAAGAAGTCCTTGGTGAGGTCGCTGGCCTTGACGGCGGCACCCTCGATACTGGTGTTGTCATCCGTGGTGGCGGCCGTATTGTAGTTGCCGCTCAGTCCCTGTTCGGTGCGTGGCGTGTCGCCGGCCTCATAGTATTCGTTGGCGATGGTCTTGCCCACGATGCCATGGACTGTCTTGTCGCTTTCAGCCGGTGTGGCGCTTATCGTGACGTTGGCCACGCAGTTGGTGATGGCCATGCTCTGGGCTCGGGTCTCCGTGCCGTTTTCCCAGTCGCTGGCCAGTGAGCCTACGATGCCGCCCGCGTTGAGCCCTGTATATTGGGAGCTGGCCTGGCTGGCGGTGATGTTTCCGCTGAACACACTGTTGCTGATGAGTCCGCGCTCGCTGCTGCCGGCAATGCCGCCCACGGTGTTCTTGGCCACCAGTGAGCCTTGGGCGTGACTGTTGGTCACGGGGCAAGCCGTGCCCGTAGAGCCGGCGATACCGCCCACACCGTCGGCTCCGGTGATGTCTGCATGGGCTGCACAAGCCTTGATTTCACTGCTGGTGGTGGTCTCTCCTACGATACCGCCCACGTTGCTGGAACCGGGCATCTGGATTGTGCCCTGGAAGGAACTGCCTTTGATGCCGCTGTAGAGTGCTGCCTCGCCCACAATACCTCCGGTGACGGCATCCACCTGGTCGTCGCCAGTGATGTTGGCGCTGAATATGTGGATGTTGCTGATAGAGTCTTGCACGACTTCACCGGCCAGCACACCGACATACTGGCTGGTGGCGTTGGTCTGGATGGTGGGGTCGGTGAAGATGATATTCTTGATGGTGGCGTTGGCGCCCATGCGTCCGAAGAGTCCCACATGGCTGGTGCTGGCGTCGATGTCCAGATGGCTGATGGTGTGGTTGTCACCGTCGAGTGTGCCGCTGAAGTCGTCGATAGGCAGCCATTGGCAGTTGCTCATGTCAATGTCGTTAGCTATCTTGTAGTTGGCCTTCAGGCTGCTGCTCATCTGCTGCAGGTCGCCGGCGGTAGATACCAGGTAAGGGTTCTTGGCCGTTCCGTCGCCACCCTTGCCAAACTTGTTGAAGGGCAGGGTGTAGAAGTCCATGTTATATTGTCCGGCGGTAGAGTCGAGTGTGGCGATAAACAGCTCGTACTTGCCTGCGGCCATCTTGGCGATACCCTGCTGGGCCAGCGAGCGCTTGCCGTCGCTTTCAAAGCTCTTGATGACGGTGCCGTCGCTCTTGGCTATCTCCACGCTCTTGTCGATGGTGAAGGTGCCGTCGGCCTTGGTGTGCCGCTTCTTGGCGGCATAGAGGAACTCCATATCGTCGTCGGTGTCGAAGAGGTAAGGGTTGAGCGTAGTCTCAGTGAGCATCGGCGTGAAGTATTCCGCGTCAGGACCCAGGTTGAACTTGGTGAAGTGGTCCAGCTTCAGGTCGGTGGTGTACCATCCGATGCGGGCAATGGCGTTGCCCGCGTCGTCTACGTCGGCATTACGCATGTTGATGACATACTGGTAGCTGTCGCCCTTGGCGCAGCGGTTGATGGGCGAACCGATGTTCTCGCCGTCAATCACGGCCGGGATGACCACCGACTGCTCACACGACGGCAGATTGACCGTCTGATACTGCTGGCTGGTGCCTGCCGACTGGAGGAACACCATCTGGTCGCTCTGTCCCTTGACGGGGTTGAGCATATACCATACATCCTCAATCGCATTCTCGCAGACCGTCTTGATGCGGTTGCTCTTGTTGTCGTAGACATAGAAGTTGTAAAGATAGCTGTCGGACGAGGTGACATAGTCGTAGAGCGTCACGACAAAGCTGTTTTGGCCGTCCTGGGTGAAGTATCCGTTGGACAAGTCGTTGTCCGACATGGTGCCAAACATGGCCATGCGGCAAAGTATGCCTTCGGGGGCCTCGGTGGGAACGCCGATGGAGTCCACCCGGTTGAAGTTGCGGTCGAACACTTCCACGACATAATGGTTGTTTTCTGTCGGGATGGGGTTATAGGTGGTCTCGTCGTAGCCCGACACATAGGGCTTCTCGTAGTAAGAGAGCGCATAGTAGGGCTGTCCGTTGATTTTAAAGGTGTTCAGGTAGGAGCCTTCCGAGTAGCTGATGTTATCCTCAGGCACCTGGAATGTATGCTCCAGCTTCAGGCTGCTGTCGTTCCATCCGCCTGGTGCATAGACATCGATGTTGATGATGTTGGTGGCGTCCTCGTCGGTGTCGCCGACAGTCTCCAGCCGTGGGATGACCACCCTTTGGTAAGAGTTCCAGCCCTCGGAGGCGTCGAAGAGAATGGCGGCGCCATTCAGCTCCTGCACCTTCTCGCCGGTGCCCAGGGTGTAAACCTGGGTGAGGTATTGGGCCGTATAGTTGTTCTCGGCGCTGCCTGCCGCATGGATGGACACCATCAACTCGTAGGTGCGGTCGTTCTTGTCGAAGAGTTTCTTGGTGATTTGTCCGTAAGGCTCGATGGAGTTGACTCTCATGCCGTCGGGGATGTTGACGGTAATCTCTCCCTGCTTCTTGTGGTTGTTGTCATAGACGTCGATGACCGACTTGCGGTAGTAGTAGCCGTCGGTTGTCCATACGATGGTCTGTGTGAAATACCACTGGTTGCCGTCGGGGCCGGTGAGGAATCCGAAGTATTCACCCTGGTTGGAGGCCACGGGACCGTCAGCGGCACTGCGTGTGGGTACCATGCTGGTGCCATAGGGCAGTCCGTTGGCCTTGGCGGCCAACCGTTCGGAGCTGGTGCCGTGCATACCGGGCACACTGATGCCCCACTGTGGCGTATGCCTGAACTGCTTGGCCAGCTTCACGGCGTCGGCTGCATGGGCATTGAGGGCGCCTGCCGTTGCGAGCGACAAGCATAACGTAGAGATTTTTCTCATATTGGTGAGCTTTATGATATTTGTTAATACTTCATATTGGGGCGGTTGCCGGTCAAAAACTGGGCTTCTGTCGTGTCCTGATTGTCAGTTTTTGAACCGTAAAACCGATTATTTGATTGCAAAGGTATTATTAAATATTTAAAAGTGTAATAGGATGTCAATGGTTTAACATGAAATTAACCAATTGACATCCTATTCTGCCGATGAGTGAGCAAAGTGTTAACCATTAGTCGGTTAAGTAGTCTTTTGTGCTGTCGATGGCAATGAGCACACCATCGGTGGCGCAGCCAGGCGCCGCATGCCAGCGGAAGGTTGTGACGCGGCTCGGATAGCGTCCGATGAGAGTCAGCTTGCCACTGGCGGCATCCATCCACCACACCTGTTTCTCCCGGCCGCTGATGACGTTGAGATCGATGGTCATTTCCCGGCCGGTGTAGTTGTATACCAAGAGGTAGTCCTTGCCCCGGGTGGCGGCCAGTCGTTCGTAGCGGGTGCCGTTGTGGCGTATGACGCTTTGGTCGGGCACACGGTCGAAGTAAGGCAGGCGGAGCATCAGGTCCTTGAGATGCCGCATTTGGTTGAATCCCTCGTCGTCCATGGCCCGGTACCATGGCTTGCTGTCGCCGTCGGCAAAGTAGGCTCCCGGTGTGCCGGGCTTGGCAAACTGCATGATGTTGTTGTGTCCGTAGGTGTGTCCGCACGCTCCGGCAAATACCGACCAGTAGGCATACCGGCGCACCTCGCGGGCGGTCCACAGCGGTTCGTTGGCGTCGTGGAGTCCTTTGGGGATGCCCTCGTAGCTCGGCTCTCCGTCGATGACGGGCCTCAAGGGCTTGTAGCTCCAGGCCGAGTCTACATACTGCCAGTTGTCCTCCTCTGTGTTCTCGGGTATGGGGTAGGGTGCCGGGCTGGTCTTCTGTCCGTAGCGTCGGTGTCCGCTTTGGAACATGTTGAAGTCCAGCCATGTGGCGTTGTTCCACCAGCGGGCCGAGCAGGTGCGTCCCCGTGGATGATAGGTCATCAGGTGGTTTTTGTCCGCTTGCTTGATGGCTGTGCCCAAGGCGTTCCAAACTTCTGGATGCACGTCGCCCTCGATGTCGCCGCCCAGTATCCATACGATGTTGGGCTTCTTCTTGTAGCGCTGTGCCAGAAAGGAGCCGTATTGCCGGGCCTGTTCCTCATTCATCAGTCCCTTCTTGACCAGGCTTCCCCAGATGCACACCATGCCGACGTAGATGCCCTGCCGGGCCGCCTCGTCAACGATATAGTCCATGTGGTTCCAATAGCCATATACGCCGGGCCTGTCAGCTTGGCTGAAGTCGAAGCCGTTGGCCAGGGCCATCTGTCCGTAGACATTGAAGGCGGGCATGGCGTTGACAACCTGTACCTGCACCACGTTGTAGCCGGCTTCGGCGCAGCGTCTCAGGTAGTAAGCCGCCTCGTCGCGGTTGAGCCGTTCGGGCAGCAGCCATCCCGTGTCGGCCAGCCAAAAGAAAGGCTTGCCGTCGGCATATTGCAGGAAGCGTCCGTCGGGCGACACCAGGAGTCGGCCGTGGCTGAAGGGGCTGGCCGCGGCTGCGGTCAGCAGGTGCAGCAAGAGGAAGAGTGAAAGAAATACTTTTCGCATTTAGTATCCGAATTTGATGACATGCGTGTTGTTGCCGTTGGTCTTACGGTCAGTCCTGTTTTTGATTTCAAACTGATAGCCTCTTTCCGGTATGCGCGGGTCTATCAGCTCGCTGCCCACCACGATGTCGTACGACCAGTCAGACTTGATAAATGGTTCGGTCCAGTGGATGGCTTCAGGCCGGTTGTCTGTGCCCATGTCATAATTGCCTATGAAGGTATAGAAAGGATAGTCCACATAGCTGCCTGACCGGTGGATAGTCTCGTTGGGTGTCATGAAGTGGTTCATGTCAGGATTTACGGCATAGTCGTCCTCGTCGCCGATAACCATCTCGGGCAAGTAAGGCATCCGCTTGCCCAGCAGGCCGGCCATGTAGAGGAAGTCATAGTCATCGTCCATCTGGAGGCACATCGGCATGATGTCTATGCTGGTGTTGTTGGGGTAACGGTGTGGATAGAGACTGTCGATAGAGCAGGTGAAGGACTCTTCATAGCTGCCCGCCATGCCGGATGTTGACTTGACGAGCATGCCGTCGTTGTTGTATTCCAGTGTGTGCTGCCATTTCTCTTGCGTGTTGTTGTCTGTCACCTTGACCAGGCGGTTCTCATTGTCGTAGAAGAAGTAAATCTCGCTTTCATACTCTTTCAGCGTGGACACGTAGCCCTGGGCGTTCAGGATGGCTGTCATCTGGTCTCTCTCTCCATGCTGCTCGCGCGTCAGGAGTACTTTGCCGCTCTGTGAGTAGTCAAAGCTGATGGTATAAGGGAACTCGTCATTCCGGTAGCCACCATCACAGTCGTAGGTGATGCTGCTGATGCGTGTCTTCCCGTCGGCCCCGTCCGAATAGGTCACGGTCCATGACAAGTTCTCAGCCTCGGTCCCGTCGTTCATTTGGTTCTGCACCTTGATGGTTTTCACATAGTGGGCAACTGTCGGGTCGCCGGGTTTACTCTGGTTACTGTCATTGCCACTGTTGGCGGTATCATTACCGTTGTTGGGGGTGTCGGCCGGTCCGTCGTTGCCGCAACCGGTGAGGAGGGCGGCTGCAAAAAGTGTGAGTAAGAGTGCTTTGTTCATTTTAAGGTTGTCTTGAAAGTTAAAAAAATAGGGTTAGCTGTATGGAATGGATGAACATTCGTCTGCAAATTTAGTGTAAAAAGATTAAAAAGAGAACGCTTCTCTTCTTTTTTTTCGGTCCGTGGTGGTTTACCGTCGTCCGGACGACAGCCAATTTGTGGGTACAGAGCCTTGCCCTTGAATACGGCAAGCGGCACTCAGATATGAAAAATGAATCGAGATTCATTTTGTCATATCGCTCATTTGCATTACCTTTGCAGACAAGAATAACTAAAAACAACTTATGAGATTATCAACTGCTATTCAGTCTTTTGCCTTGGCGTCGCTGTTGGCCGTCATGCCATCGGCCTCCATGGCCAAGAAAGGCGGTGACTTCACCGTCGGCAACAAGACATTCTTACTCAATGGCAAGCCTTTTGTGGTAAAGGCGGCCGAGTTACACT
This sequence comes from uncultured Prevotella sp., assembly GCA_937916075.1. Lineage (GTDB taxonomy): Bacteria > Bacteroidota > Bacteroidia > Bacteroidales > Bacteroidaceae > Prevotella. The sequence continues at coordinate 7,528 of CALGHW010000264.1, read as the reverse complement.
ATCCCCGTATTCCGCGTCCCTACTGGGACCAGCGCATCAAGATGTGCAAGGCTCTCGGCATGAACACCATCTGTATCTATGTGTTCTGGAATATCCACGAGCAGCAGGAGGGCAAGTTTGACTTCTCGGGCAACAACGATGTGGCCGAGTTCTGCCGCCTGGCCCAGAAGAATGGCATGTATGTCATTGTGCGTCCCGGCCCATACGTGTGTGCCGAGTGGGAGATGGGCGGACTGCCCTGGTGGCTGCTCAAGAAGAAGGATATCCGGCTGCGTGAGCAAGACCCCTATTTCATGGAGCGCGTGGGCATCTTCGAGAAGAAGGTGGGCGAGCAACTGGCTCCTCTCACCATCCAGAACGGTGGCCCCATCATCATGGTGCAGGTGGAAAACGAGTATGGCTCTTATGGCGAGGACAAGCCTTATGTGAGCAAGGTGCGCGACATCGTGAAGGCTTCGGGATTCGACAAGGTGGCCCTCTTCCAGTGTGACTGGTCGAGCAACTTCACCAAGAACGGACTCGACGACCTGGTGTGGACCATGAACTTCGGTACGGGCGCCAATATCGACGCTCAGTTTAAGCGGCTTGGCGAGCTCCGTCCCGACGCGCCCAAGATGTGCTCCGAGTTTTGGAGCGGATGGTTTGACAAGTGGGGCGCGCGCCACGAGACACGTCCGGCCAAGGCCATGGTGGAGGGCATCGACGAGATGCTGGGCAAAAACATATCCTTCTCGCTCTATATGACCCACGGAGGTACATCCTTCGGCCACTGGGCCGGCGCCAACTCGCCCGGATTCGCACCCGATGTGACCTCCTACGACTATGACGCTCCCATCAACGAATACGGACAGGCCACGCCCAAGTTCTACGAACTGCAGAAGACCCTGGCCAAATATACCGGTGGAAAGAAGTTGCCCGCAGTGCCCAAACCTGCCGCCGACCTTATCAGTGTGCCGCAGTTTGAGCTTACGGAATACGCTCCCTTGATGAGCGGAGTGGCCAAGGAGCAGGCCAGCCACCAGCCCATGACCTTCGAGGATATCGACATGGGATGGGGCACAATGGTTTATACCGTCAGTCTGCCGGCCATGGAGCAGGCCTCCGTGCTCACGGGTGAGTTCCACGACTTTGCCCAGGTGTATCTCAACACCAAGTATGTGGGCAAGATAGACCGCGTGAAAAACGAGAAGTCGCTCACACTGCCCGCCTTGCCCCAGGGCGGCGAGCTTACCATCGTCGTGGAAGGCATGGGCCGCATCAACTTCGGACGGGCCATCAAGGACTACAAGGGTATTGTGGGCAATGTGACCATTGCCACCAAGAAGGACAATTGCGACCTCACCATCACGCCGGGCGAGTGGACCTGCCGGGCCATTCCCGACGACTACCAGACGGCGGTCAGCGCACTGGCAGCTCCCCAAAACCGCATGAAGACCATCGAGACCCGCGGGGGCTACTACCGGGGCCACTTCACTCTGAAGAAGACTGGCGACACCTTTATCAATATGGAAGCCTTCGGCAAGGGACAGGTATATGTGAACGGTCATGCCCTGGGACGCTTCTGGCAGATAGGTCCCCAGCAGACGCTCTATGTGCCTGGATGCTGGCTGAAGAAGGGACGCAACGAGGTGGTTGTGCTCGATGTGGTAGGCCCCAAGGGCAAGGCCGTGGCTTTCTGTCAGGACAAGCCGGAACTGGACAAGCTCAACTTGGAGAAGACCAACAAGCACAACAATCCCGGTGACCGTCCGGACCTTAACTCCGCCACACCGGTGGCCCAAGGAGCCTTCGCTCCCGGCAACGGTTGGCAGACGGTGGATTTCGGGTCTGCCAAGACGGGCCGTTATGTGGCCATTGAGTGTCTCAGCGCCCACGACGGCAAGGACCGTGTGGCCATAGCCGAGCTCTACCTGCAGGGGCAGGACGGCAAGCGGTTGAGCCGCGAGCCATGGACCGTGAAGTATGCCGACAGCGAGGATGCCGACAACGGCAACCATACAGGCGACAAGGTATATGACCTCCAGGAGTCTACTTACTGGCAGACCGTAGGCGGCGTGGGCTATCCTCACCTGCTGGTTATCGACTTGGGCAGCAAGCAGACAGTCAAGGCGCTGGAATACCTGCCGCGTGCCGAGCAGGGTGCTCCGGCTGGAATCAAGAACTACAAGATATATGTATATTAAGTAAAGGGAAGTGTGGCGCGTCGCGAGAGATGCGCCACACTTCCTCCTTTTATAAAAGCCCCGCGTGCTTGACAAACCTGTCAAAACACGCGGGGCTTTCCTTTTCCCGTGACACCATCTTTTTAGTGACTGGCGTAACTGTTGTTTTCAGTACTTAGGCCTAAGTACTGGAGTACTTTATTAAGACACTTGCCTAAGTACTGGAGTACTTCAGCCTAAGTACTGGAGTACTTCAGCCTAAGTACTGAAAGTGAAGCCGTAAGTTACCTTCCGTCGGGTAGCAGTATAAGTAGGTGCTCAAAGTTAATTTTGAACACCTACTTACTTAGTGTCAAAATCAATATTCAATGTAGGGCTGGAGCCTGCGGATGTCAGCTTCCGTGAAGTCACGGTCCAGGCGGAGCTCGTCGAGACTGTGGATAGGGCCGTGCTGGCGCCGGTAGTCCGTGATGGTCTTGGCCCGGAAATATCCGATGTAGGGATGACGCTTGAGCTGCTGGAGCGTCAAGCGGTTGATGTTGAGTTTTTGAGGAGCGGGATGGCTGATGACCAGGTATTGCTTGGCCTCGGGAGGCAGGTCTTCTATCTCGTCCAGTTGGTCGGTGCTGACATAGCCGCCCAGGCGTTGGCCGTAGCGCACAATCTGGCGGGCATAATAACTGCCGATGCCCGGAATCCGTTTCAGCGCATTGGTGTCGGCGGTGTTCAGGACGATGCGGTCCTGCTCCTTGAGCTTGGCCGGAAAGCGCATGGTGTCGCGCTCGGCGGGACGGTCCTTGACCAGTTCCGCCGCGGGCCGGTAGTCGGCCGAGATGCGGATGTAAGGCTCCAGTTCCCGATACTGCTTCTGGGTCAGTCCGTAGAGTCGCGCGAAGTCCTCGGGCCTCCGGTAGATGCCCCCGTGGCTTCGGTATCGGTAAATGTTGGCCACCTGCCAGGGTTGCAGTCCCAGGCGTAGCAAGGTGGTGCTGTCGGCCGTGTTGGGGTCAAACGGGAACCGCTCGGCCCTCTGTTCTTCCCCCTGGTTGTAGATGATGGCCGGGCGCTGGGTTTGGCGTTCGTTTGCCGGACGGCTGGCGGCCAGACTGTCGGCCCCGCAGCCTTCCGTGGCGGGACCGTCGTCACGCTGTCCCATATAAATGACCGTCCCGAAAAAGCCGATGGCCAGGATGGCCAGCAAGGTGATGGCGTCGGCATCCGCCTTGCGGAAAAAGAAATGTCGCATACGTGTTGTCAGTATCAGGTCAGTAGGTAGAGATGTTGAGGCTTATATCCATCCGAACTGGTGGAGAAAAATCATGGCGATGAGCACCGGACACACAAAGCGGATGATGAAGAGCCAGACCGTGACCGACCCCTTGTTCAGCGTGCCGTGGTTGGTGTATTCCTCATACACATGGCGCCGCTTGGTGACCCAGCCCACATAGATGCAGGTGAGGAAGGCGCCTAAGGGCATGGATATCTGTGCCGTGACGAAATCAAAAAAGTCCAGCAGCTTCATGCCGCAGAGTTGTATCGGCACGGCTCCCTCGGACAGTGAGCAGAGCACACAGATGATACCCGCCAAAATGGTGATGATGCCGGCGGCCCACCGGCGGCGCAGGTACAGCTCCTCATGGAAGAAGGCTGTGCCTATCTCGTGCATGGAGATGGTGGACGTGAGGGCCGCCAAGGCCAGCAGCAGGTAGAACAGCAGCGATATCACATAGCCCACGAGCGGCATCGACGAGAAGGCCTGGTTGAACACGTTGGGCAGGGTGATGAATATCAGTGACGGACCCGCGTCGGGATTGATGCCCACCGAGAAGGCGGCCGGGAAAATCATCAGTCCGGCCAGGACGGCCACCAGGAGGTCCAGCAGGGCTATTTGCCCGGCGGCATGCAGCAGGTTGGTGTCTTTCCGGAAATAGGAGGCATAGGTGCACAGGCAGGCCGTGCCGAGGCTCAGCGAGAAGAAGGCCTGACCCAGGGCGTCGAGAAACACGTTGCGGGTAATCTTCGAGAAGTCGGGCTTGAGCAGAAACTCCACACCCGCCCCCGCTCCCGGCAGCATGCAGGAGGCTCCCACGATAATCAATAGCAGGATGAAGAGCGTGGGCATGAGAATCTTGGCCGCCCGCTCGATGCCCTTGCGCACGCCTTGGGTCACTACGGCGTGGGTGAGGCCGATGAATGTCAGTCCCCAGAGGGCTGGCTTCCACAAGTCGGAAGAGAAGGCGGCGAAGTAGGTCTTCACATAGTCGGCGTCGCCCGCCAGCTGACCGGTGATGGAGGCGTAGAGATACTGCAGGCACCATCCGGCCACCACGGCGTAAAAGCCCAGGATAAAGGTGGACGTGACGACGCCCATCACACCGACCAGCCCCCAGGCCCGGTGGCCTGTCAGCGAGCCGTAAGCCCGGGCGGCATTGGTGGAGGCGTTGCGCCCCACGATAAACTCGGCCACCATGCCTGGTATGCCGAGTAGCAGCACAAAACCGATGTAGAGCAGGATGAAGGCGGCGCCACCGTCCTGTCCTGTCATATAGGGGAAACGCCACACGTTGCCCAGTCCCACGGCCGAGCCGGCCGTGGCCAGCACAATACCTATCTTGCTGCCGAAATGGCCTCTGTCTTGTATGTTCATAAGGCTGTATGGTGTTTAGATGAGACCAAACTGGTGGAGGAATATCAGCACGATAAACAGCGGGCAGGCGTATTTCACACAGAAAAGGTAGAGGTGGAACAGCCGTCCGCGCAGGGTTCCGTTGTTGGTGAACTCGTCCTTGACCAGCTTGTGGGGCAGATACCAGCCGATAAACAGGCAGGTGAACAGGCCGGCGATGGGCAGGAAGATTTGTCCGGTCACAAAGTCGAATATCTCAAACAGAGGCTTACCGAACAGTTGGAGGCTGGAGTCGCGTCCCAACGACAGCGAGCAGAACGCTCCGATGACCGAGCAGCCCACGGTGACAATCATGGCCGCCCGCTTGCGGGTGATGTGCAGCTCCTCGTGGAAAAAGGCCGTGCTCACCTCATGGAGCGAGATGAGCGACGTGAGGGCCGCCAAGGCCAACAGCGCATAAAACAGAATGGACACCACATAGCCCACGAGCGGCATCGACGAGAAGGCCTGGTTGAACACGTTGGGTAGGGTGATGAACACCAGCGACGGACCTGAGTCGGGATTGACCCCCACGGAGAAGGCGGCGGGGAAAATCATCAGGCCGGCCAGGATGGCCACCACCGAGTCGATCACGGCTATCTGGACGGCTGAGCGGGTGAGGTTGGTGTCGCGCTTGAAGTAGGAGGCAAAAGTGCAGAGGCACCCCATGCCGATGCTCAGCGAGTAGAACGACTGTCCCAAGGCACTGAGAAACACGTCGGGGGTGAGTTTGGTGAAGTCGGGGTGGAACAGGAAGGCGATGCCCTTTTCTGCTCCCGGCAGCATGCAGGACGCCACCACGATGACCAGCAGGAGGATAAACAGGGTGGGCATCATCATCTTGGACGCCTTCTCGATGCCGTCGCGCACGCCGTGTGAGATGACGTAGTGGGTGGCCAGCAGGAAGAGCACCGTCCACGTGATGGGCTTGTAGGGATTCTGCTCAAACTGGGTGAAGTAGTCTTGCACATAGTTGGTGTCGCCTTGCAGATGGCCGGCCAGCGAGGCGTAGACATACTGCAGGCACCAGCCCGACACCACGGCATAGTAGCCTGTGATGAGAAAACCTGTGAGCACACTGAGCACGCCCACTAAGGTCCACAGGCCGCCGCCCGACAGCTTGTTGTAGGCCCGGGCCGTGTTTGACTGGGCGTGGCGCCCGATGATAAACTCGTTGATCATGCAGGGTATACCCAATATCAGGATGCAGGCGACATAGATGATGATGAAGGCCGCACCGCCGTTGGAGCCGGCCATATAAGGGAAACGCCACACGTTGCCCAGTCCTACGGCCGAACCCGCTGTGGCCAGAATCACTCCAATCTTACTACCGAAGTTAGCTCTCTCTAATTGTGACATAATATGTTTTTTCTTGAATTTGTTTGCAAAATTATAAAATTATCCTTACTTTTGTATGTCAATAGTTATAAAATATGCAATATTTGTTCCGAATAGTAAGATTTTATCCGCTCTCCGTCCTGTGCTTCCTCGTTATCTGGTACCTGTCGTTTTTCACGCCGCCCAAGACTCCTCTGGACGAGGTGCGGTTTATCGACAAGTGGGTTCATGTCACGATGTATGGCGGAACTTGCACGATATTATGGATAGAGTATCTCAGAAAGCACAAGCGGATAGAAGACAAAGGGAGGCTTATGCTGTGGGCTTGGCTGGCCCCGATTATGATGAGCGGCCTGATAGAGCTGCTTCAGGAATACTGCACGGGAGGCCGTCGCAGCGGCGACTGGCTGGACCTGGCCGCCAACGCCACCGGGGTGACGCTGGCAGCGGTCATTGGTTGGCTGTTGGCACGTCGTCGCGCCAAAGCTTGAAGGGGTTCTTGGTCAGGTGGGCGTTGTAGAAGCGGCGGTCGCCGGTCACTTCGGTGCCGATGAAGGCAGGCTTGTCAAACGGCTCGTTCTCGCTGTGCAGCTCGACCTCGGCCATGACCAGTCCCTCGTTGTCACCGTAAAACTCGTCGACCTCGAAGGTGTGGCTGCCGCTTTTCACGAGATAGCGTGTCTTGTCGATGGCTCCCGGTTCGCAAAGTGCAAACAGGTGGGCCGCCTCGTCGAGCGTTATCTCCTTTTCAAACTCATAGCGGCTCATGCCCTTCTGGTCGGAAGGGCCCTTGATGGTGAGATAAGCCTTGGAGCCGCGGGTGCGCACCCTGACCGTCCGTCCCTTGGCGCTGCATATATACCCCTGGCGGATGCGGCTGCTGTCATAAGCCAAGGCCTTGTAGCTGTCATCGCGCACCAGGAATTTTCGTTCTATTTCGAGTCCACTCATAGTTCCTGTTCCTTATGACATGATGACGGCGGCATAGCCGATAAAGCAGAGGGCCAGTATCACCAGTACGGCCACAATCCACATGACCGTCTTTTTCCCTTCTTTCTCCTGCCGTGCCAGGTAAGCCGCACGGCGCATGTTTCTCTTGTCTTTCATAGGCAGTATTTATTTTAGGATGTTATGTATGTCAGTGGCGTGAAAAGACATTAGCCCCTTCACGCCCGTTATCGCTTATTCCTCGTCGTTGACAGGGAACTCCATGAGGTAAGCCTTGATGAATCCGTCAATCTTGCCGTCCATCACGGCGTCCACGTCGTTGGTCTGGTAGCCGGTGCGGTGGTCCTTCACCCGTCGGTCGTCAAACACATAGCTGCGTATCTGGCTGCCCCATTCTATCTTCTTCTTGCCGGCC
>CALGHW010000263.1 GCA_937916075.1 uncultured Prevotella sp. | reverse complement strand
CGTAAGAAACATTCTTCTTACCGTCATACATCAGATGATTCACGAACTTTGAAACCTTCTGGTCTCCGTAAACGGGATCCGGAAGGATCACACGCTTCTTTGGTTTTGCTTTTCTCATTTTTCTTTTTAATGAAATTTATTCTGCATGGGGTTGTTTCTTTCCGTTCTTCAACGTCCGCTCCCGGACATTTACTCAACCTTTGTAACACTTCTCCAGCAAAACGATTCTAAAACTTTATTTCTATTTGTCCTCAGAATTGCAGCCTTCTCCGGCTGTTTTACTTTTTAGCCTTCGGACGTTTTGCGCCATACTTAGAACGGCGCTGTGTACGGTTGGCAACACCAGCTGTATCGAGTGTACCGCGAACGATGTGGTAACGCACACCAGGAAGGTCCTTCACACGACCGCCACGAACAAGCACGATAGAGTGCTCCTGCAGGTTGTGTCCCTCACCAGGGATATAGGAGTTAACCTCCTTCGAGTTTGTCAAACGTACACGGGCAACTTTACGCATTGCCGAGTTAGGTTTTTTAGGAGTTGTAGTGTATACACGAACACAAACACCACGACGCTGAGGGCATGAGTCCAGCGCAGGCGACTTGCTCTTGTCTACAAGTACCTTTCTACCTTTTCTTACCAATTGCTGAATTGTAGGCATTGTTGTTAATTTTTAATTATTATATATTTTGTATTATTGTCGATATTGAGAAGCAGGTATAAAACACCCGCTTTTGGGCTGCAAAGGTACACATTTTTATTTAAAGAGCCTAACACAACCCCCTACAAAAGACCATTTTGCTCATAAAATTAAATTTATATAATATCTTTTAACACAAAGACTTGAAAGACAGATTTCAGTTAAACACATCAAGAATAGCTGGCTGAAGAGAGTACTGTGCCTTTGGTCCAAGCGAAATGGAAGAAGACACCTCTTCACAAAATCACCCATGCCCGAGCCTGGAGAGGCGCGCTCCCCTTCCCTCCCCCAAGACAAGCGGGGAAGCAGAATCCGGATTTGGACTCTACTTCCCCGCATAAAACGTTGGGAATTCCACTTTCAAAGATTAAGCCTCACCGTTGCCTACATTGAAGGGAGCAATGGTACGGGGTCCCTGCTCAGCAGGAGCCGCATTAGGTATCTTAATCTCACCGAACTCATGCTCATAGCGAACGATATTCTCCTGCAGAGCCATGAGCAAGCGCTTTGCATGCTCGGGGGCGAGGATTACACGACTACGCACCTGAGCCTTGGGTACTCCAGGCAGCACGCGTGCAAAGTCGAGCACGAAATCACTGCTTGAATGAGTTATTATTGCGAAGTTTGCGTATTCTCCCTGTGCTTTGTCTTGAGGCAGTTCAATCTGGAACTGTCCTTCCTGTGGTTTGTTCTGGTTTTCGCTCATAATTAAATTTATTTTTATATTTAGGTTTTTATCACCACAAAGGTAATCAATTTCGCTGAAAGCAACAAACTTTATGTGAAGTTTTTACTTCCCCACCCTACTAACCACATTCCGTTTCGTGTGTTCTCTGCATACACAAAGGTTAGCACTCACTTGACCCATCAAGAAGAAAAAGGGATGAAAGCCCATCGGCCTTCATCCCTTTTTCTTCTTTTTATGGAGTGTCTTCCTGTGCGGAAGGCATTAGTCATCATTCTTGGCAGCCTCTGCAGCGAAGTCAATCACATTCTTACGGTTAGCCTGAATGCGGTCGTACTCCTCCTTAGAGCCCACGATAATCTTGCTGAACTCGCGCAGTCCGGTACCGGCAGGGATAAGGTGCCCGCAGATAACATTCTCCTTCATTCCTTCCAAATGGTCTACCTTTCCGCGAATGGCAGCCTCGTTGAGCACCTTGGTCGTCTCCTGGAATGATGCGGCCGACATAAAGCTCTTTGTTTGGAGTGCCGCACGGGTGATACCCTGCAGAATCTGGGTTGAGGTGGCGGCCACAGCGTCACGCACCTGGACAAGTTTGAGGTCACGACGCTTCAGTGACGAATTCTCGTCACGGAGCTTGCGCACGGTCACAATCTGCCCCGGCTTGAGATTCTCGCTGTCACCGGCATCGGTCACAACCTTCTTGCCCCAAATACGGTCATTCTCCTCTGCGAAATCGAGTTTGTCCACAATCTCCTGCTCCAGGAATGAGGTGTCGCCCGGGTCATTAATCTGAACCTTGCGCATCATCTGGCGAACGATAATCTCAAAGTGCTTGTCATTGATCTTCACACCTTGCAGACGATACACGTCCTGCACCTCGTTGACGATATACTCCTGAACAGCTGTCGGGCCCTTGATGGCCAGAATGTCGTTCGGTGTGATTGAGCCGTCCGACAGGGGTGTTCCGGCACGCACGGCATCATGCTCCTGCACCAGAATCTGCTTGGACAGTGACACCAAATACTTACGCTGCTCACCGGTCTTGGAAGTCACGATAATCTCGCGGTTTCCACGCTTAACCTTACCCATGGTCACCTCACCGTCAATCTCGGATACGACAGCGGGGTTAGACGGATTGCGGGCCTCAAACAGCTCAGTCACACGGGGAAGACCTCCGGTGATGTCACCAGCCTTGCCCACGGCACGAGGAATCTTCACCAGTGTCTCACCGGTCTTGACAGTCTGACCGTCCTCACAGACCACGTGACCACCCACAGGGAAGCTGTAGGTTCCAACCTTCTCGCCCTTGGCGTCAAGGATATCACAGGTAGGCACCTTGGTCTTGTCACGCGACTCGGTGATAATCTTTTCGGTCAAACCTGTCGTCTCATCGGTCTCGGCACGGTAAGTGACACCTTCTATCACATCATTGAAGCGCAACGTTCCGGCATACTCCGTCACGATAACAGCATTGAACGGGTCCCACTTGGCAATCAGTTCGCCCTTGGCGACCACGTCACCCGTCTTATGATAGAGAGAAGAGCCATAAGGCACATTCACTGTAGAAAGCACAATCTTTGTATTCGGATCCACGAATCGCAGCTCACCCAGACGGCTGACAACCATCTCACAGGCCTTGCCATCCTCCTCGAACGGTACAGTACGGAGCTCTTCAAACTCCAGACGACAGTCATTCTTGGCCACGATAGAAGCGTTGGCGGCTGCGTTGGCAGCCACACCACCGGCGTGGAACGTACGGAGAGTCAACTGAGTACCCGGCTCACCGATAGCCTGAGCGGCAATCACACCTACGGCCTCACCCTTTTGTACCATACGACGAGTGGCCAAGTTGCGTCCATAGCATTTCATGCAGACACCATGCTTGCTCTCGCAAGTGAGCACCGAGCGAATCTCCACACTCTCGATAGGAGAATTCTCGATAGCCTGTGCTATCGGTTCGGTGATTTCCTCTCCGGCAGCAACGAGCAACTCGCCTGTCGTAGGATGAATCACATCATGCACAGACACACGGCCGAGGATACGCTCAGAAAGAGTAGAGATAACCTCGTCACCATTCTTCAGGGCTGTACAAACCAGTCCGCGGAGCGTTCCGCAGTCTTCCTCATTGATGATGACATCATGCGACACGTCCACCAGACGACGCGTCAGGTATCCGGCGTCAGCCGTCTTCATGGCGGTATCGGCAAGACCCTTTCGGGCACCGTGAGTTGAGATAAAGTACTCCAGCACTGACATTCCTTCCTTAAAGTTAGAAAGAATAGGATTCTCAATAATCTGGTGTCCCTCGGCTCCGGCTTTCTGAGGCTTGGCCATCAGACCACGCATACCCGACAACTGGCGGATCTGGTCCTTAGAACCACGGGCTCCAGAGTCAAGCATCATGAATACAGCGTTGAATCCCTGGTCGGCCTCCGTCATTTCCTTCATCAAGACATTACCCAAGTCATTGTTAACATGCGTCCAGGTATCAATTACCTGGTTGTAACGCTCGGTGTCGGTGATGAATCCCATATTATAGTTGTCCGTAATCTGGCGGATTTCCTCGTTACCCTTAGCTATGAGTTCCTTCTTTTCCGGCGGAATGATGATGTCGTCAAGGTTGAACGAAAGACCAGCGAGATAAGCCATACGGTAACCCAAGTTCTTAATACCGTCAAGGAACTCGCAAGCCTCGGCGAAGCCCACCGTTTTGATAACGTCGGCGATGATGTCGCGGAGGCTCTTCTTGGAGATGACCTTGTTGACAAATCCCACCTCGTCAGGAATAATGCCGTTGACAATGACGCGTCCCACAGAGGTCTCCACCATTTTATCCACGAGTTTGCCGTTCTCGTCCAAATCCTTCACGACTACCTTGACCAAGGCATGCAGGTCGCAGCGTCTTTCATTGTGTGCGATGATAGCTTCCTCGGGGCCGTAGAAGGTAAGTCCCTCACCTTTGGCGCCGGGACGAATCTTGGTGATATAGTAAAGACCGAGTACCATATCCTGCGAAGGCACGGTGATAGGAGCACCGTTGGCAGGATTCAGGATGTTGTGGCTCTGGAGCATCAATATCTGAGCCTCCAGTACGGCCTCATTACTCAAAGGAAGGTGAACAGCCATCTGGTCACCGTCGAAGTCAGCATTGAAGGCTGTGCAAGCCAACGGGTGGAGCTGGATAGCCTTTCCCTCAATCAGCTTAGGCTGGAAAGCCTGAATACCGAGTCGGTGAAGTGTAGGAGCACGGTTGAGGAGCACGGGGTGTCCCTTCATGACGTTCTCCAGAATGTCCCAAATCACAGGCTCACGGCGGTCTACAATCTTTTTGGCGCTCTTGACCGTCTTCACGATGCCGCGCTCGATGAGCTTACGGATGATAAATGGCTTATACAGTTCGGCGGCCATCAGTTTGGGAAGGCCACACTCGCCCATCTTCAACTCCGGACCGACCACGATAACCGAACGGGCAGAATAGTCCACACGCTTACCGAGAAGGTTCTGACGGAAACGTCCCGACTTACCTTTCAGCGAGTCTGAAAGCGACTTGAGCGGGCGGTTGCTGTCGCTCTTCACCGCGCTGCTCTTGCGAGAGTTGTCAAAGAGGCTGTCGACAGCTTCCTGAAGCATACGCTTCTCATTGCGGAGAATCACCTCAGGAGCCTTGATTTCCATCAGTCGCTTCAAACGGTTGTTACGGATAATGACACGGCGATAGAGGTCATTCAAATCTGATGTGGCAAAGCGTCCGCCATCCAGTGGCACCAGCGGACGGAGCTCAGGAGGTGTCACAGGCAGAATCTTCATGATCATCCATTCCGGACGGTTGATGCCTTTGCTGCCGCGGAAGGCCTCCACCACTTGCAGCCGCTTCAAGGCGTCATTCTTGCGCTGTACCGACGAGTCGCTGTTGGCACGGTCTCTCAACTCATAAGAGAGAGAGTCGAGATCCAGACGGGTCAAGAGATCATAGATAGCCTCGGCACCCATCTTGCAGACAAACTTGTTGGGGTCTGAATCCTCAAGGACATCGTTCTCGGCAGGCACATAGTTGTCCAGTATATCGTTGTACTCGTCTTCTGAAAGCAGGTCGTACATTTTAGAACCCAGTACGGGATTACCCTCGCTGTCCAGCTTACCGGCCATAATACCGGGCTGGATAACCACATAGCGCTCATAATAGATGATGGCATCCAACTTTTTGGTTGGCAGACCGAGCAGATAGCCAATCTTGTTGGGCAATGAGCGGAAGTACCAGATATGGGCTACGGGCACCACCAGTTCGATATGTCCGGTACGCTCGCGGCGCACCTTCTTCTCTGTAACCTCTACACCGCAACGGTCGCACACGATACCCTTGTAACGGATACGCTTGTATTTTCCACAGGCGCACTCATAGTCCTTGGTAGGACCGAAGATGCGCTCGCAGAACAGACCGTCGCGCTCAGGCTTATAGGTTCGGTAGTTAATGGTCTCAGGCTTTGTAACCTCACCATACGAACTCTCCAGAATCTCCTCCGGCGAAGCGAGCGAGATGGTAATCTTGGTAAAATTACTCTTTATCTTTGTTTCTTTCTTGAAAGCCATATTTACGTTGTTGTATATTATATATGTAAAGAGTTACTTAATTTAATCGAGCGTGATGCTAAGACCCAGTCCCTTCAACTCATGCAACAGCACATTGAGCGATTCGGGGATGCCCGGTGTAGGCATGGGGTCACCCTTCACGATAGCCTCGTAAGCCTTGCTACGACCCACCACATCGTCCGACTTGATGGTCAGGATTTCCTGCAGCACATGGCTTGCGCCGAATGCCTCCAGGGCCCAGACCTCCATCTCTCCGAAACGCTGTCCACCAAATTGTGCCTTACCTCCGAGAGGCTGCTGCGTAATCAGTGAGTACGGACCGATAGAACGGGCGTGCATCTTGTCTTCCACCATGTGGCCGAGTTTCAGGAAGTAGGTGATACCCACTGTGGCCGGCTGGTCGAAACGCTCACCGGTCTCTCCGTCATACAAGTAGGTAGAACAGAGGTGAGGCAGGCCTGCCTTGTCTGTCCATTCTGCGAGGTCTTCCAGTTTGGCACCATCAAAGATTGGTGTCGCAAACTTCACACCGAGCTTACGTCCGGCGGCGCCGAGGATAGCCTCGAATATCTGGCCGAGGTTCATACGTGAAGGCACACCCAGCGGGTTCAGCACGAGGTCTACAGGACGTCCGTCCTCCAGGAACGGCATATCCTCCTGACGCACAATCTTCGATACGATACCCTTGTTACCATGACGACCAGCCAACTTGTCACCGACACCAATCTTACGCTTCTTGGCGATATATACCTTGGCCATCTGCAGGATGCCTGGCGGCAGCTCGTCGCCGATGGTAATGGCAAACTTCTTGCGCTTCATCTCAGCGTCGAGCAGCTTATATTTCTTCATGAAATTGATGATCAGCTTGGCTATCAGGCCGTTGGCATGCTCATCGTCAGTCCAATTGCTGATTTGCACATCGCCATACTCAAGATTTTTCAAGCTGGTCATGGTAAACTTGCTTCCGTGTGTGATAATCTCCGCGCCGGTATAGTCCTTGACACCCTGACAAGTCTTGCCCTCGGTAAGAGTCAGCAGCTTGTCCACGAGGATGTCCTTCAAGTCATCCACCTTTGCCTCATACTCCTCGTCAATCTTGGCCAGCAGCACCTTGTCCTGCTGCTTGGTCTGACGAGTCTTGATGGCACGTGCGAACAGCTTTTTGTCAATCACCACGCCCTTCAGTGACGGATTGGCCTTCAGTGAAGAATCCTTCACGTCGCCGGCCTTGTCGCCGAAAATGGCCCGGAGCAGCTTCTCCTCCGGTGAAGGGTCACTCTCGCCCTTCGGTGAAATCTTTCCGATCATGATATCACCAGGCTCCACGCGGGCGCCCACACGGATGATACCATTGTCATCCAAGTCCTTGGTAGCTTCCTCGCTGACATTAGGAATGTCGCTCGTAAACTCTTCCATACCGCGCTTGGTCTCACGCACATCCAGCGAATACTCGTCCACATGCACAGAGGTAAGCACGTCGTCACGGACCATGCGCTCGTTCAGCACGATGGCATCCTCATAGTTGTAACCCTTCCAAGGCATGTAAGCCACAAGGAGGTTACGACCCAAGGCCAGCTCACCATTTTCTGTGGCATAGCCCTCCGTCAGGATGTCGCCTTTCTTGACACGCTGTCCCTTGTTGCAGATAGGACGCAGGTCGATGGTCATATTCTGGTTGGTGCGGCGGAACTTCGGAATACGGTATTCCTTCAAGGCCGGCTCAAAGCTTACAAACTCCTCGTCCTCCGTACGGTCATAGAGGATACGGATGGTGGTGGCGTCCACATACTCGATAACACCCTCGCCCTCGGCGGTCACCATCGTGCGCGAGTCCTCGCACACCTGCTTCTCGATGCCGGTACCCACGATAGGCGCATCGTTGTGAAGCAAAGGCACAGCCTGGCGCATCATGTTCGATCCCATCAGCGCGCGGTGGGCGTCGTCGTGCTCCAAGAAAGGAATCAGAGCGGCGGCGATAGAGGCAATCTGCTGGGGTGACACATCCATCAGGTCCACTTGCTCAGGCGGCACTACAGGGAAGTCAGCGTCCTGACGACACTTCACCACCTCACGGATGAAGGTTCCATCATCATTGAGCGGTGCGTTGCCCTGACCGATGATATGATTCTCTTCCTCCTCTGCCGTCAGATAGACGATATCCTCGTTCTTGAGGTCGGTCACGCCGTTGGTCACCTTGCGGTAAGGAGTCTCGATGAATCCCAGTTCGTTAATCTTCGCATAGATACAGAGAGACGATATCAGTCCGATATTAGGACCTTCAGGGCTCTCGATAGGACACAGACGACCGTAGTGGGTATAGTGCACGTCACGCACCTCAAATCCGGCACGCTCACGCGACAAACCGCCAGGACCCAGGGCTGAGAGACGACGCTTGTGGGTCACCTCGGCCAGCGGGTTGGTCTGGTCCATAAACTGTGACAGCGGGTTGGTGCCGAAGAATGAGTTGATCACGCTTGAGATAGTCTTGGCGTTAATCAGGTCGGTCGGTGTGAACACCTCGTTGTCACGGACATTCATGCGTTCGCGGATGGTGCGGCTCATACGGGCCAAACCGATGGAGAACTGATTGCTCAGCTGTTCGCCCACGGTACGCACGCGACGGTTGGACAAGTGGTCGATATCATCCACAGTAGCCTTTGAGTTAATCAGCTGTATCAGGTACTTGATAATCATGATGATATCTTCCTTTGTCAGCACACGCACATCCATGTCCGTGTCCAGACCCAGTTTCTTGTTGATACGGTAGCGGCCTACATCACCCAAGTCATAACGCTTGTCAGAGAAGAAGAGATTCTGAATCACCTCACGTGCGCTGGCATCGTCGGCAGGGTCCGCATTGCGCAGCTGCCGGTAGATATAGAGCACAGCCTCCTTCTCAGAGTTGCTCGGATCTTTCTGCAGGGTGTTGAAGATGATGGAATAGTCCTGCGCAGTGGCTTCATCTTTATGCACAAGGATAGTCTGGGCACCACTCTCGAGGATTTCTGCCATATTGTCCTCGGTAATCTCAGTCTCACGTTCCATCAGGACCTCATTGCGCTCCACGGTGATGAGCTCGCCCGTGTCCTCGTCATTGAAGTCCTCGTACCAGCTCTTCAGCACACGTGCGGCCAACTTGCGTCCCAACACCTTTTTCATGTTGGCCTTGTTGACCTTCACCTCCTCGGCCAGGTCGAAAATCTGCAGGATGTCCTTATCAGTCTCGAATCCGATGGCACGGAGCAGCGTAGTAACAGGCAACTTCTTTTTACGGTCGATGTAAGCATACATCACGTTGTTGATGTCGGTGGCAAACTCAATCCACGAGCCCTTGAACGGAATGATACGAGCCGAATACAGCAAGGTGCCGTTGGCGTGTACACTCTGTCCGAAGAATACGCCCGGCGAGCGGTGCAACTGCGACACCACCACGCGCTCGGCGCCGTTGATGACGAATGTGCCGTTGGCGGTCATATAAGGAATGGGGCCCAGGAATACATCCTGGATGACAGTGCCGAAATCCTCATGGTCGGGGTCTGTGCAATAAAGTTTCAGTTTAGCCTTCAAGGGTACGCTATACGTCAGGCCGCGCTCCAGACACTCGTCGATGGTGTAGCGGGGCGGGTCGATATAGTAATCCAAGAACTCAAGAACGAAATTGTTACGCGTGTCGGTGATAGGGAAGTTCTCTGCGAAC
>CALGHW010000262.1 GCA_937916075.1 uncultured Prevotella sp. | reverse complement strand
ATGTTTGGCGGACAAGTAGGCTTGGCCGGCCACATCCACATCGGCGACAAGACCTTCCTCGGAGCGCAGTCGGGTGTACCCGGAAACATCAAGGGCAACCAGACTCTCATCGGAACACCGCCCATGGAACCGAAAGCTTATTTCAAGTCACAAGCCATCTTCCGCCGTCTGCCTGAAATGTACAAGCAGATTAACGAGCTGCAAAAACAAATCGAAGAACTGAAAAACAAATAACACATATATTATCGACTATGAAACAGATGACCCTTAAAGGCAGTTTCTCGCTTTGTGGAAAAGGCCTTCATACAGGACTGAGCCTAACTGTCACTTTCAACCCTGCACCCGAAAACACGGGCTATAAAATCCAGCGCATCGACTTGGACGGCATGCCCATCATCGACGCGATAGCAGAAAACGTGGTTGACACACGCCGCGGAACAGTCCTGGGCAAGGGAGACATCCGCGTGTCAACGGTAGAACACGGACTCTCCGCCCTTTATGCCTTGGGTATTGACAACTGTCTGATACAGGTGAACGGTCCTGAATTCCCCATCCTTGACGGCAGCGCCGTAAAGTATGTGGAAAAGATACAGGAGATTGGAAAAGAAGAACAGAACGCCCCGAAAGACTGGTATGTCATCCGCAAGAAAATAGAGGTCAAGGACGAAGAGACGGGTTCTTGCATCACCCTCCTGCCCGATGATGAGTTCAGCCTGACGGCCATGTGCTCGTTTAACTCCAAATTTATCAACAGCCAATTTGCCACACTGGACAGAATAGACAAATTCCCCACCGAAATATCTCCGGCACGCACATTCGTCTTTGTGCGCGACATTGAGCCGCTGCTGCAAGCCAACCTCATCAAGGGCGGCGACCTGGACAACGCCATCGTCATCTATGAGAAGCAGACGTCGCAAGAGCAGCTGGACAAGCTGGCCGACATGATTCAAGTGGAACACCGCGACGCCACCGAGCTGGGCTATATCCAAAACAAGCCACTGGTATGGGAAAATGAATGTACACGCCATAAACTGCTCGACATCATCGGCGACATGGCCCTCATCGGCAAACCCATCAAAGGCCGTATCATCGCCACACGCCCCGGCCACACCATCAACAACAAGTTCGCGCGCCAAATGCGCAAGGAAATCCGCAAGCACGAGATTCAAGCTCCCGTGTATGACCCCAATGAGGAGCCCGTCATGGATGTCAACCGAATCCGCGAACTGTTGCCCCACCGTTACCCCATGCAGCTTGTGGACAAAGTCATCAGCCTGGGAGCCACCAGCATCGTGGGCATCAAAAATGTAACCAGCAATGAGCCTTTCTTCCAGGGACACTTCCCCCAAGAAGCTGTCATGCCGGGCGTACTGATGGTAGAGGCCATGGCCCAGTGTGGAGGCCTGCTTGTGCTCAACACCGTGGAGGAGCCCGAGCGTTGGTCTACCTACTTCATGAAGATTGACGACGTGAAGTTCCGCCATAAAGTGGTGCCAGGTGACACACTCATATTCAAGGTAGACCTATTGGCACCTGTGCGCCATGGCATATCCTCCATGAAAGGATATATGTTTGTGGGAGACCACGTGGTGGCCGAAGCCACGTTCACAGCCCAGATTGTCAAGAACAAATAACAGTATCACGCGATACTAAAACAAAAGATAAAAACGCTATATGAACCAGATTAGTCCAATGGCTTATGTGGACCCCGAAGCAAAAATCGGTGACAACAATATCATAGGCCCATTCTGCTACATCGACAAGAACACAGTGATTGGCAATGGCAACAAATTGTACAACAGTGTGACCATCCATACCGGAGCACGTATCGGAGACAACAATGAAATCTTTCCAGGCGCCAGCATCAGCACCAAACCCCAAGACTTGAAATTCAAAGGCGAGGAAACCACCTGTGAGATTGGCAACAACAACAGCATACGTGAGAATGTGACCATCAGCCGCGGCACAGCCAGCAAGGGAAAAACTGTCGTAGGCAGCAACAACCTGCTCATGGAAAACATGCATGTGGGACACGACTGCGTGCTCGGCAACGGACTCATCATCGGCAACTCCACCAAGTTCGCTGGAGAAGTGGTGGTCGACGACAACGCCATTGTCAGCGCGACTGTGCTCTGCCACCAGTTCTGCCGCATCGGAGGCTATGTCATGATTCAAGGCGGAAGCCGCTTCAGCTTGGACATCCCGCCCTATATCATTGCCGGCAAGGAACCAACCAAATATTGCGGACTTAACCTCGTCGGACTGCGCCGCCGCGGATTCAGCAACGAGACCATCGACATCATCCACGATGCCTACCGTATCATCTATGCCAACGGCATTTTGAAAGAAGGCGTAAAAGAGGCCCGGGCCAAATATCCCGACGTGAAGGAAGTGGAGTATATCTGCTCATTCATCGAAAACTCCAAGCGCGGTATCGTCCGCTAAAAGACGACATGAAAACTCTGATTGTAGTAACCGGTCCTACCGCCGTAGGAAAAACAGCATTGTGTATGGGTATTGCCAAAAAATTTGGCATACCCATCATCAATGCTGACTCACGCCAAATCTATAAAGACATGGTCATCGGCACCGCAGCCCCCACCGCCGAACAAATGAATGAGGTGAAGCATTATTTTGTGGGACAGCTGGAACTGACCGACTACTATAATGCCTCCATGTATGAAGAGGACGTGATGCGGCTGCTCACCGAAGACCTCTTCAAGACCAGCGACATAGCCTTGCTTTCCGGTGGAAGCATGATGTACATAGATGCGGTATGTAACGGCATCGACGACATTCCGACCATCACGCCTGAGACGAGAGAGAAAGTAAAACAAAGGTTGGCCACGGAAGGCTTGGAGACCCTCTGTGACGAACTACACGCTCTTGATCCGGAATATTATGCTATCGTAGACAAGAAAAACACACGGAGAGTGGTTCATGGACTGGAGATATGCTTACAGACCGGCACGACTTACACTTCATTCCGGGTAAAAGAAAAGAAAGAGCGCCCATTTAAGGTTATCAAGATTGTGCTCAACCGACCACGGGAAGAACTTTACGAACGTATCAACACCCGCGTGGACATCATGATGGAGCAAGGGTTACTCCAAGAAGCAAAAGCCCTATACAAACACAGAGACCTCAATGCACTCAATACTGTAGGGTACAAGGAAATATTTGACTGTATCGACGGGGAATACACACTGGAAGAAGCGACAGAACGCATCAAAGGCAACACCCGGCGGTATGCGCGCAAACAACTTACATGGTATAAGAAAGACCCTTCCGCCACATGGTTCAATCCCGAGAATCTAAACGAAATTATGAATTATATATGTGTCAACTATGAACAGAATTTCAAATAACAAGACAGGAAAGGCCAAACAGCTATTTCATTTGGTCTTCGAGAAAGTTCGCAATTTCTGTTCCTGGTACAAGCATCTGTACAAGGGAAAGAAATGGTACACCAAGACAGCTATCGGCTTCGTGTCACTCATCGTGGCCTTCATCCTCTATCTGGGCGCCGTGGACATCAACTTCCTTTGGCTCTTCGGCAAGTCGCCGAGCATGAGCATGATCAAGAACCCCATCACCAACCAGGCTTCTGAGATTTATAGTGCTGACGGTGTCATGATAGGAAAATACTTCAACGAGAACCGAACCCCCGTGAAGTATGAAGACGTGAACCCCGTCTTTTGGAAGGCTCTTGTAGATACGGAAGACGAGCGATTCTACCACCATTTCGGCATTGACTTCCAAGGCGTGTTTGCCGCAGCCAAAGATTACGCCCTCCACCATGACGCGCGTGGCGCCTCCACCATCACCCAGCAGGTGGTGCGCAATATTACCAATGACCGTGCCGTGGACGGCGCGGCGGGCTGGGCGCGCAAGCTGCGCGAGATCTTCCGTGCGCTGAATGTGGAAAAATACTACACCAAGGCTCAGATCATCGAGACCTACCTGAACCTTGCCAGCTTTTCGCAGAACTGCTCCGGTATTCAGGCGGCTGCCAATGTGTTCTTCAATAAAGATGTCAGCGAGCTGACCGTGGCGGAGTGCGCCACCATCATCGGCACCACCAAGAACCCCTATGCCTACGATCCCTTTATCCACTGGGAGGAGAACCAGCAGCGCAAGGAATATATCCTGGGGCTGATGCTGGAGCAGGGCAAGCTGACAAAAGAGGAATACAACGCCGCCATGGCACAGGAGATCGTGCTGGCGACCGGCACCAACAGCAATGCCGTGATCCAGACATGGTTCGTGGATTATGT
>CALGHW010000261.1 GCA_937916075.1 uncultured Prevotella sp. | reverse complement strand
TACCACCGAATGGGAGGCCAGCGGCAGCGGCATCGACAACACCATCGGTATGCTCACCCTCTCCAGATGGGCCTACACCTCACGCAACGGACAGACCGTAGCCCACGAGATAGGACATTGCTTCCAGTATCAGACCCATTGTGACAATGGCGACCAAAACGGATGGATGTACACCTGGGCCAACTCTCAAAACGGCAACGTATTCTGGGAGATGTGCGCCCAGTGGCAGGCCTACAAGTTCTATCCCGACATGCAGTTCAACAACGAGTGGCTCAACAACACCCTCAACGGGTTCCACAAGAATCCGCTCGCCGAAGAACTGCGCTACAACAACTATTTTATCCAAGACTACTTCTGCCACAAGCACGGGATGGACATCATCGCACGCCTGTGGAACGAGTCGAAGAATCCAGAAGATCCCTTCCAGGCCTACATGCGCCTGACCATGCCGTCTACCATGACCGCCACACAGAAGCTGGAACAGTTCAACAATGAAATGTGGGAATACGGCGCACGCATGACCACCTTCGACCTCGACCCCATCCGCAGCCGCGGAGAGGGCACCATCGGCAAGCGGGCACAGACCAAACTGACTCAGGAGGCCGACGGATTCTGGGCCTCACAATCCGCTGACTGTATCGAGAACTTCGGCAACAACGCCATCCGCGTCAACGCACCTGTCACAGACAAAAAAATCTATGCACAATTCGTGGGCGAGGCAGGCAAGGACGGCTTCATCAAGTATAACACCAACAAAGCCGGATGGAAATATGGATTCGTGGCCTTGATGGCCGACGGCACTCGACGCTACGGTGACATCGCCACAGCCAATTATGCCAAACCTGAAGGTGTGGTGGAGTTTGACTGCCCCGCCGGCTGCCGCTACGTGTGGCTCGTGGTGAGCGGCGCCCCCACCAGTTATTGGTCGCGCGGATGGAACGGCACCACAACCGACGACGAGCAATGGCCTTACAAGGTAAAGTTCTACCAGACCAATGTCTACGGCAACACCAACAATGAGGGCACTCCCTCCTCAATCGGTATCATCAACCGGACCGACACCCCCACAAACGACAATGTGTACTCGGTATCGGGCCAGGTGGTACGCCGTGGCACTACCTCACTTCAGGGTCTGCCCAAGGGTATCTATATCGTAGGTGGACGCAAAGTGGTCAAGAATTAAGCACCACAGTAACAACAGGACCTGAAAGTCCTGCCCAGAAATCCAGCCAAGAGGGCTTTTACAGGCGAGTGTGGGCCAAACCCCACCAACGCCCGTAAAAGCCCTCTTTTTATACAATGTAAAGACATATCCGGCCACAAACAGGAAGTTAAGAAAATGAAAAACACGATTTTTGCGACAGAAAAGCCATAACTTTGCATCAGAAAAGCCTTGTGCCCCCTCTTTGACGGCCAAGGGCATCATACTTTTTAAAGACTTCATCCTCTATGATTATCAACATCACCTCACTCTCCCACCCCGGTGTGGAGATATTCAGCACGCTCACCGAAGCCCAGTTGCGCTCACGCCTGGAGCCCGAAAAGGGCATCTTCATCGCCGAGAGTCCTAAAGTAATACGTGTGGCTCTCCAAGCCGGCTACAAGCCGCTGGCCCTGCTCTGTGAAAACCGCCATATCCAAGGCGACGCAGAGGATATCATCCAACAATGTGGCGACATTCCCGTCTATACCGGCGACCGCGACCTGCTGGCCAGCCTCACAGGATATACCCTCACACGGGGGGTGCTCTGCGCCATGCGACGGCCACAACCACCCACGGTACAGGAGGTGTGCCAGGGAGCCAGCCGCATCGTGGTCATCGACGGTGTGGTGGACACCACCAACATCGGGGCCATCTTCCGCTCGGCCGCAGCCTTAGGCATCGACGCCGTGCTGCTCACAACCAACTCTTGCGACCCGCTCAACCGACGCTCCGTACGGGTGTCAATGGGATCGGTGTTTCTCGTGCCCTGGACTTGGATAGACGCTCCGCTCACCTCACTCCATGACCTGGGGTTCAAGACTGCAGCCATGGCCCTGACCAACAATTCCGTATCCATCACCGACCCAAGGCTCATCAACGAGCCACGACTGGCCATCATCATGGGCACCGAGGGCGACGGACTGCCCCACGCAACCATCGCCGAGGCCGACTATGTGGTGCGCATCCCCATGTCACACCAGGTTGACTCGCTCAACGTGGCTGCCGCATCGGCCGTGGCTCTCTGGCAACTGAAAAGAAGAGAATAATCATTTTTTTATTCCATGACCAACACCCACCGCACACTCTACGTAAGCGATCTGGACGGCACCTTGCTCAACAGCCAGTCCGTCCTCTCCGATTATACTATACATAAGCTCAACACGCTCATCGGCCACCACGATATCCTCTTCACAGTGGCCACCGCACGCACCCCGGCTACCGTCACCACCTTGCTGAAAGACGTGCGCGCACGGCTGCCCTTCATTGTCATGGCCGGCGGCGCTGTATGGGACAACACCCTACACGACTACACCTCCGTCAGGACAATAGGCCGCGACATCCTCGCCCGGCTGTTGCAAGTTTTCTGCCAGCATGATGTCCATCCCTTCGTCTACCGGCACCATGGGGCCCAAATACGTGTGGACCACATACCCCTGATGACGCCTGACGAACGGGAATTTATCATGCCGCGCATCACCACACCTTACAAGACACTACGCACACCAGAGACCATTACAGCCGACAGT
>CALGHW010000260.1 GCA_937916075.1 uncultured Prevotella sp. | reverse complement strand
AGAAGAGTTCTTCAGAGTTTATTCTTAATTTTGCACTTGCTGGTTGACTCTATATTTTTAATACATTGTTACCATAACACATAAAAAACTTACGATTTATTTTGTTTGTTTGAAAATAATGATTAATTTTGCATCCGAAACAACAAAAAAGCAAAAGATTATGAACTATACAGGTATGCTATCCATCATTCATTTTTCCATTCGACTGCAGTGCGTGGCCGGAAGTGAAGAGGCGTGTGTGTAGCTGTCTGTACAGATTTGTCATCGGCAGATAACGGCAAGACCTTTCTCACTTCCGGGTGGGGAAGGTCCTTTTTTTTATTTTCACATCCAAAAAGGAAACAAAACAAACAAACGATATGAGTGACAGACTTTTCATTTTTGACACGACCCTCCGCGACGGCGAGCAGGTGCCGGGATGCCAGCTCAACACCGTAGAGAAGATACAGGTGGCCAAGCAGCTGGAGCAGTTGGGCGTAGACGTGATAGAGGCCGGATTCCCCATCTCAAGCCCAGGCGACTTCAATTCGGTGATTGAGATATCCAAGGCCGTGACGTGGCCCACCATCTGCGCGCTGACCCGCGCCGTGGAGAAAGACATCGACTGTGCGGCAGAGGCCCTGCAATATGCCAAGCACAAGCGCATCCATACCGGTATCGGCACAAGCGACTCCCACATCAAATATAAGTTTAACAGCAACCGTGAGGAAATTATCGAGCGGGCCGTGGCCGCCGTGAAATACGCCAAGCGGTATGTGGAAGACGTGGAGTTTTACGCCGAGGATGCCGGGCGCACCGACAATGAGTACCTGGCCCGCGTGGTGGAGGCGGTCATCAAAGCCGGCGCCACCGTGGTCAACATCCCCGACACCACAGGCTACTGTCTGCCCTCGGAATACGGTGAGAAAATCAAGTATCTCATGGAGCATGTGGACGGTATTGACCGGGCCATCCTCTCCACCCACTGCCACAACGACCTGGGCATGGCCACGGCCAACACACTGAGCGGCGTCATCAACGGCGCGCGCCAGGTGGAGGTAACCATCAACGGCATCGGCGAGCGGGCCGGCAACACCTCGCTCGAGGAGATAGCCATGATTCTGAAATGCCACAAAGGCCTCCATATCGACACCAACATCAACACCACCAAGATATACCCCACCAGCCGCATGGTGTCGAGCCTGATGAACATGCCCGTGCAGCCCAACAAGGCCATCGTGGGACGCAATGCCTTTGCCCACTCCAGCGGCATCCACCAGGACGGTGTGCTCAAGAATGTGCAGACCTATGAAATCATGGACCCCAAGGATGTGGGACTGGACGACAACTCCATCGTGCTGACGGCACGGTCGGGACGCGCCGCCCTGAAATACAGGCTCCACGTGCTCGGAGTGAAACTCGACAGCGAGGAGAAACTCGACAAAATATACCAGAAGTTCCTCAAACTGGCCGACCAGAAGAAGGAGGTCAACGACGACGACGTGCTCATGCTGGCCGGCGCCGACACGGCCGAGGCACACGCCGTGAAGCTCGACTTCCTCCAGGTGACCACTGGCATGGGCGTGAAGAGCGTGGCCAGCATCGGACTGGACATCTCCGGACAGAAGTTTGAGGAGGCATCGACAGGCAACGGCCCCGTGGACGCCGCCATCAAGGCCCTGAAAAAGATTATCCAAAAACAGATGACGCTCAAGGAGTTTACCATCCAGGCCATCAGTAAGGGATCCGACGATGTAGGCAAGGTACACATGCAGGTGGAGTATGACGGCAACGTGTATTACGGATTCGGTGCCAACACCGATATCGTGACCGCCTCGGTAGAGGCATACATTGACTGT
>CALGHW010000259.1 GCA_937916075.1 uncultured Prevotella sp. | reverse complement strand
TGACTCCCATTCCGTTGATGCCGTAATACTTCATGAGGCGGGCCAACTTCAGGGAGTTCTTGAAGGTGCCGTCGGAATTTTTCTCGGTGAGTTTTCTGAAGGTCTGCGAATAGGAGTCCGTCCGGGTGAGTCCCACAACGGCATTGCCGGGCACAGCCAGCACGCAGCCTACCGTGACGCCATTCTTGGCGGCTGCATCGGAGAGACCGGCTGACACGCGCAGCCACGGGGCCGACCAGTTGCCATGACAATTGATGTAGGGCCACATGGAGAAGTTGTCGCCCTCAAAGCAATAGCGGGGCAACGCCTTCCAGGTGGAGGTGGGGTCATCGAGCGGGGTCCAGAGGAGCATCTTGCGTCCCGACGGCACCTGAGGTTGCACCTGGTAATCGCCTTCCGTGATGCGGGGCAAGGGGCGCTGACGGGAAATGAAAAACTCGTCGTCCATCCGGGAGAGTCCGGCCGGAGGGGTGCCTGGAGTCCAACTGTCGAAGAACTGGTAGAGGCTATCCCAAGGGATAGTACAGGAGGTGCCGTCAGCCGTGATGGTCTCGAAGTCATAGGGGTGGTCGGGCGTGCGCTGGGCGGATGCCGCCAGGCCCCAGAACAGAGCCGCGGAGAGGAGAATGGGTATCTGATGTTTCATGTGTGTGTCCTTGTTTGTCTTGTTAAATATTATAACGTGGCCATATCCCCTTTTATTGTTCCAGAATTTGCAATTCTTATCTTTGCAAATTTTGTATTGTCTTCGATTTGCACTACCTTTAAATAAGGTAGGCGGCATCTCAACAATAATCCCATAGGTCTCAAATTTGCAATTCTTATCTTTGCAAATTTTGTATTGTCTTCGATTTGCACTACCTTTGCATCTGTGTCTTGCACCTGTAACTGGCAGACACAACTTTTCATTTTTATAAATAACATGGCAACAAAAGTAAAAATCAGCACAGCAAAGGGTGACATCATCGTCAGACTCTATGACGAGACACCACGACATCGCGACAACTTCATCAAGCTGGCCCGTGAGGGATATTTTGACGGCACACTGTTCCACCGTGTCATCAAGGACTTTATGATTCAAGGCGGCGACCCCGACAGCAAGGGCGCACCCGCAGGGAAAAACCTCGGAGCCGGAGGACCGGACTATACGATTCCTGCAGAGTTCGTATATCCGAAGTACCCCGACAGCAAGGGCGCGCCCTTCGGCAAGACGCTCGGCATGGGCGGACCCGACTACCCCATCCCCGCCGAGATGGTCTATCCGCAGCGTTTCCACAAGCGCGGTGCCCTCTCGGCAGCCCGATTGGGCGACGAGGTGAACCCCAACCGGGAGAGCAGCGGCAGCCAATTCTATATCGTATGGGGCAAGACCTACAAGCCCGCAGAACTGAAACAGATGGAGCGGCAGATGGGTATGGCTCAGGAACAGCAAGTGTTTAACACCCTGGTAGCTGAACATCGTGACGAAATCATGAACTTGCGCCGTAACCGCGACCACTACAGGACCAACTGGTGGAACAGACCAAGCAGAAATGTAAGGAAATGGGCACACCACACTTTACGCCTGAACAGACTGAGGCCTACACCTCCCTGGGTGGCACGCCCTTCCTGGACAATCAATATACTGTATTTGGAGAGGTGGAAAGTGGACTTGATGTGGTAGAAGCTATCCAAAATGTAAGCACAGGGCGCAACGACCGGCCCAATGAGGACATCAGCATGACGGTAAGTCTGATGGAGGAATAACCAATTGGCACAAGCCATTCCACAACGAACAAGGGACAAAAGACATACCTTTCAGGTGTCTTTTGTCCCTTGTTTGTTGCCCATGAAAGAGGTTACAGTTTCACCTTCTTCTTGGCCACCTTACTCTCGTTTTGCAAGCGGTTGAGGGCAGTCACGACATAGATATACCGGGAACGCCCATCGGCATAAGGCAGTTTGCAGAAAGTGTCGGAGGTGACGGTCACTATCTTTGAGGCATCCTCGATGTTGACCTTCTCTCCCTTGGCGAAACGATATACCACATATCGGGTGGCGGTGTCACGCCAGGTCTTCCCCTTGGGGGCTGTCCAGAAGAGCATATAGCCGTCGGGCATCCATATCGCCTTGAGCTTGCCCACCTTCTTGGGAGCCTTCTTGTCAATAAAGGGCATCAGGGGCTGCAGGGCCGGTGTCTTCCAATAGACACGGCGCAGCATGGTGCCGTAGTTGCCCACATTGTCCACAGCGGCCTTGGCATACCATAAGACGGTGCCCTGCACATGGGAAAGAGAGCGGTGTAGGGCAAACTTGGCGGGCATCTGGTTCTGCCGGGGATTGGCGGGGTCAGCGGCTTTAACCGTACGCTCAATGTCTTCACCAATATAAAGTGGTCGGGCCGCGGCGTGCTGGTTCCACCAGGTGATGAGCGTCTTGTAGTCGGCAGCCTTGTGCCCTATCTCCCAATAAATCTGGGGCACGCAATAGTCCACCCAACCGTTGTTGACCCACAAGAGAATGTCGGCATAGAGGTCGTCATAGTTTTGCAGACCGTTGGTCTCGCTGCCGATGGGCGAACTCTTGCGGTTGCGGTAAATGCCGAAAGGCGACACCCCGAACTTGACCCAGGGCTTGATACTGCGGATGGAGTCGTGGAGCTGCTTGACAAAGAGGTTGACGTTATAGCGGCGCCAGTCGCCGATGGTAGACAGCC
>CALGHW010000258.1 GCA_937916075.1 uncultured Prevotella sp. | reverse complement strand
TTCGACAAAGAGAAACTTACCAACTTCCGCCCCATAGAAGGCGACGGAGCCACAGAAGAAGAAAAAAACGAGCTGGCCGGACTCTACTACAAGTTCCGTACCCGCAGCCAGGACCCCTTGAGCTATAAGAATGAGGCCACAAAAGACACAGCCATCTATCACTTTGAGCGCTTGATTCCGGTCTTCTCATACCGTATGTTCAAGACTAAGAACATTGACGCCAAGGCCAACTATGAATATTTCTACCCCGAAACCAGTTGGAAGGACGACGCCGGATTCAATGTAGCCAACGCCGGTGTGACAGAATACGCTGACATCGCCAAAAACGGCTACATCTATAAGGTAGACCATGTCATCAAACCCACCGAGACTATCTACAAGGAAATGAAGAGCTCGGGCAAGTTTACCCGTTTCATCAATATGTATGACGCTTACGGCACCTATAAGGTGGATGAAGACCTGACCCGCGAATACGGCAACGGAACCACCATCTACCAGCACAGCTACTCAGACAACCTGCCCAATATCGACTGCGAATGGCCCGTCACCGACTACAAAGCCATGAGCACACTGGCAGGAGGGGCATTCTCGGTTTTCGCTCCCACCGACGATGCCTGGAACAAGTTTTTCCAGGAGTACTGGGGGCTGGGCGGATATGCCTCTATCGACGATGTTGACTCAACGGCCATCCAGGACATTCTCTTCAACAGTGTGTGTGCCAGCACCATCGTATTCCCCGAAGAAATCAAGAACGGAACGGTAAACAATGTCAAGGGGGAGGTAGTCTCCTTCAACCCCGACGAGGTGACCGACCGCAAAATCTGCACCAATGGCGTGCTCTATAGCTGCGACGTGCTCACGCCACCAGCCAAATACCTCTCCATCACCGGACCTGCCAACCAGTACAAGAAGTTCCGCGACATGAAAATCATGCTCGACAACTCGGGCATGAACAACGCCTTGGCATCCAACAGCGTCAAGCACATCATGCTCTATGCCGACGACGACCAGATACTCCAGTACCGAGGAGTGAAGCGCGACGGAAAGAATCTGGTGGACATCAGCAGCCAGGCCAACCTGAAGCCGGCCGACATGACAGCTTATGTCTACGCACATGTGGCCGATCCGGAAGACGGCAACACCGAACTGCCACTCACTGGCACCAAGGTGATCCGCACACTCACCTCCGACATCAGGCTCTACTGGTATGTCAAAAACGGAAAGATAACCAACTGTATCAAGCACAACGAGTTGCTCAAATACCAGGCAAACACCACCAACCCCGACGACGTGTGGGCCAACTTCGAGAAGCTGCCCTACCGCGGCGACGTGAACGGATGGAACAACGGACATGCCTACCAATATGACAAGAACTTCTTCGAAGGCAACTTCAACAATGTGAACGACGCCAAACTCATCCGGCTGCTATGGAGCCAGCGCAACGACGCCACGACAGAGTTTTTCGGATTTATCAACCTGCTCAACAAGGCCGAACTGATCAATACCAGCGCACAGACATTGTCACAGACACTCACAGCCGACAATGTGCTCATGTTTATCCCCACCACCCAGGCTTTGGAACAGGCCATCAAGGCCGGGCGCGTGCCCGGCATCAGCGCACAAGCCGCCACGGTAGGCGCCGAGGATTTCTTCGCCCACTGTGAAGTGACCGACATGGAGAAGCTGCAATACTAC
>CALGHW010000257.1 GCA_937916075.1 uncultured Prevotella sp. | reverse complement strand
CCCGCCGTATTGGCTACAGCCACCAGCAGCAGCGAGTGACTGCCGCTGAGATAAATCAGACACGTGCCCACCAGGGCCAGCGTGTTGCCGCCGGTCACGATGGCATTGTTGACCGCCGGAAGCTGCAGACCCATATAGAAATTGCCCAGGAATTTCAGGATAAAGGTGGAACATACCAAGATGGTGGCCACAACAAGGACCGTGGTCAGGTTGTCCACCCTACCCGCATCCACATTAAACAGCCCGTAGACGTCGCCCCACCACTCGCAAGCCACCAGCAGCACGCACACAGGGACGATGATGACCGTGAGCATGGCCACCGTGGAAGACACCATCTCGCGGGCCCTGGGTATATTGTTCTCGGCAAGACAGGTGGCCAACTGATTCCTCAAACCGTTGCCCAGGCCAACGTCCAGATTGTCAATCCACAGGAGCACAGAACTGACGGTAAGCCAGACGCCATTCTCATAGACGCCGAGACACGCCAAGGTAAGCGGCACCAGCAACAGCTGCACCACGACCGACCATCCCTTGACCAAAAAGGACAGCAGGATGTTTTTCCGGATGAGCGACGAGCGGTCGCCCCCTCCCGATATGCGCTTCAATATTGCTGTCAGAGCCATCATACATCAAAATCAAAAAAGTCCCAAACAATCGAGTTGAACACCATCTCGATGATGGCGATGATACAAACCAGCAGCTTGCCCACAAATCGCGGCTTTATCGTAAACACGATGCAGGGATAGGCCACAATCTCTATGATGCCGTAGAGCTCAGAGATTCGGGTACTGACAATCGTGATGGAAGAAAAGGCGAAATAAACAAACAGTGAGCAAGCCAGTATCTTGACAAGGATATGGATATAAGGCACATATTTGGCTATCGTATCAGAGAAATACAGGAAATACAGCAACACGGCCATCTTCATGAGCGGGAAGGGATTGAGAATGGAATTTTTCTCCACAGGCCCATACTCACTCATGGCCTTGTAGGCCTCCACCTTGTCTGTCACATAAGGAATAGGCACGGTGGTCAGCATGTCAAGTCCGAGGAAATACAACACGAAACACAGGGGGACAACCAGGGCCACTATGATTTTCTTGACACGCCCCATCGGGGAGTTGTCCAGGAAAAGCAACGGCAACAAGGACAAAGCCGAATAATGAAACAAGCAGGCCAGCAGAATCAAGCCCAAGGCTGCCAGTTTCTTCTTGTCGGCCATAAAAGGAACGGCCAGCAGGAAGAAAGCCGATGCGATACCGGCTCTGATCTGGGTCAGCTCATGCAAGTAGTAGAAATTGCCGAAATAGATGACCAGAGGCAAGAAAAACAGGGGCGTATACCGCTTAATGGCATACAGCTTCAAGGTGACGCCCAAGATGGCATACATCACCAGTACCGGACGCACATCCTGAACCAACAGGCTGCATATCTTGGAAATCCACAGAAAGGAAGGCTCGACACTGATGACAGACTCCTTGGCGTCGGGATTCATGAACATCATCTCATAGTTGGGTGAGTCTCGGTCGAAACCGATAGGACGCGCGCCGGCGTATACCACCAGCACGATTCCTACCAGAATATACGCCATCCACTTATACCTACCAAGATACTCCTCGAAAAAAGCGAGGAAGATGAGTGTGGCGAAAATGACAAAGAGTCCTACAAGCATTTGTCTTCTTTTCTATTTGGTATGAATAATCAATGAAAACCCGCACCTTATTCTTTGCAGAAATAGGCATAGAGCGATGTAAACAGGAAGGCCATGAATGTCATGACAAACACAAAGATGACACGCTTGGGGCCTGAAGGCTTCACGGGAGCGTCCGCACCTTTCAAGATGGTGAAGACAGGCGTGCGCTCCAGCACCTTCGCCATCGACGCCTGATACTGGGTGTTGAGCGTCGTATACTGATTGTACTTCAGCTGCATGTCGTTTTCCATGTCTTCCAGTTGTGACTTGACACTCTCGAGCATCACCTCGGTATTGGCGTCAGAATAAGCCGCATACTTCTGGCGCACCTTCTCATAAGCCCGCAAGGCGTCGTTCATCAGCTGCTTGTAATGGTCGGCCTCCTTCTGGGCCTTGCTGGTACGATACTTGATGATAAACCGCTGCAGTCGGGCTGTCACGGAGTCAGCCAGTATTTTGCTGACCAACGGGTCCTGGGCTGTGGCCGAGATGGAGATGACACCCGTCTTCTTGTCCACACTGATCTTGACATCACTGCGGATGGCTTTCACCACCTGGTCGTCGTCGCGCGACAACAGGTAGGGATTAAACTTGTCGGTGCCTACTCTCGAGTCTTTCTTCTCTGAAGAGAACATCCTTTTCAGCGCATCACGCACCCCGTCGGTCCAACCATGCTTCTGATACTTGGTCAAATAGGTGTAATAGTCCGTATTGATCGTGTCCTTCGAGGTGCGCACACGTATCTTGAACATATCCGCCACAAACTTGTTGTCGTCCATCAAGTCGGGATACAACAAGGGAGTGATGGCGTCTGAGCTCTGAAGGTCTGACAGGTCAAAGCCAAACGAGGAAGCCAAAGAACTGAGACTACCGCCCATCGACGGCTGGTCGAGCTCTGGAGCCAGCGAGGTGCCGGTCGTGTAATAACGGGGGAAGGTGAGAATGTGAACGCTCGACAATACGAGCACCACAGGCAGCACGATATAGTACAGTCTGCGATATTTCCATAACTTCTTCAAAATAGCCCCCAGGTCCAGCACTTCCTCTTTTTCCTGGGTCATGGCCGGGGCGGACATTTTTTGATTGCCCGTCCCGCCATTTTCTGTCTTCTCAATATTATTTGTTTCTTCAGTCATCATAAAAAGACTCTATTGATTAAATAATTCTTCTCGTCTTATGCCGCAAGTTGTCCTCACCGGAGCACCTTGCGAACACTCCCGTCAGCATATTTTTCGATATACAGACCGGGAGGCAGACAGTTTTCACGGATGCCTGTGACATCCCGTCCGGAACTGTCAATCCGTCTTTGCGGCACCGCCTTAACAGGGGTAATCCGCTCTATATCAGCTGCTTCGTCATACGCCTCCATCCGCGTATCCAGCGCCTCCATCCGCACATGCAGATGGGCCATGACATCTTCAATCTCCTCATCGAGCGTGTTGACGCATTGTGTGGGATATACCTCCCTATGAAGCGACACGCTCTGCGCTATCGCATCGCCATAATCCGCCTTCAATGTGGCCAGACTGTTCTCCACATAAGGACAGATGGAGTCTTTTCTCTCCTCGTATATTCTCTTATATGTCTTGACGAACTCCTTGTCCTGAAACAGCCATGGATAATAAAACACATCCTGCCGATGCACATTGCTCCAGGCACTGTCTGGCATCATGAACGACGAGTCAAAGTCCCACGGTGTGGCCATCTGCAACTTGGTGGAATCGCCATCGTCCATGCGCTTCTTGTAGAGATACATGTTTGAGCCAGCCGAATCCGAAGACCCCAAGATGTCATGAATAAGCACCCAGCGGGCAAACGACTCGTAGTCTACCCTATCCGATGCGCCGTGCAGTGTATACACGGCCGCCTCCGTCCGTTCCATATCGTCACGGATGGCCGCCATGATTTCTGGAGTTATCTCGTCGGCATCCGGATACTTGAAAGTATAGCCCATTGTGGGCAACTGATAGCTGGTCTTGAAATAAGTTGTACCCTCTTTCCACCAGTAGGCGTCGTTCTCTATGACATAGCCCGTGTCATCCACATTGATTCTTGACTCGCCCTGCTCCACCGTCTCTATGAGATAGTAGAGTCCCTGATACTTTCCGTTCATAACGAGATTGGCCAACCGCGTTTTCGGAGTCCATGGCATCTCCATCGCCCTGCACACAGCAAGCCCCACCAGGGTAAGAAGGCAGCTTTCCTCGTTTTTCATGGCAGAGTCCCAAGCACGATAGTTCATCAACGCCCAGTTTTTGTTCTTATAGTCTTTCCCAAACGCCATCAAATCCGCCTTCTTGGACAACTTGATTTTATAGGGGTGCTGCTCGTTAAATGCGCCCGTGGAGTTGCCTCTTATCTTGATGCGCATACCCGACTCTTTCTCTTGATACGCACCTGTATCATAAACGGTGTCTCCATTCAGGAAGGCCGTCATCCGGCCAGGCACATAGTCACTCTGGATGGTCACCCCCAAGCACCCCTCCGGCGGATACACCACCGTAGCTGACGGCATCACGCTGTCGGTTGTCACTATATTGAGTAGCAAGACGGATTTCGGATATCCGTCACTCGTTGCCCAACCTTCGGTCGCTCCCCATGCCATGAATAGGGACATGGCCAGTTTTTTTATTATCAAATTTCGATTCATTTCCTTGTCCTTAGAATTTAAATTACCTATTATTATCCTTCTCTTGTTTCTCTGACAACTATCCTCTCCTCGCCTTCTTATCCCAAGAAAAAGGAAGAAGTTTTCAAATACATGACATGCTTTATCTTTGTTTCTTCGCCAATCCACATCATCTTACCCTAAAGACATGAAGAGAGGCAGGGCTTCTCCCTCTCCAGAGCCAGATTATTGACCACTGCTCTGGTATCGGAAGAGAGAGTCACACTTTATCTTTACTTCAGGATATTGGCCAACGTGGCAATCATCGTGGCGATAGAGGCCACGGAGGTTCCGATGGTCATGGTCTCGGCAATGCTCATCTTCGTGGTGGCCTTAGCCGGCACCACAATCTCGCAACCGGGCATCGGCTTGGCGCTGTGCGACAGCTTGGCCACCGTACCGTTCATATAGATAATGTAGGTCTGACGCTTCTTGGCCTTGTTGCTGAAGCCACCGGCCTGGTCGATATAGTAGCTGGCGCGCTTGCCTTTCACATAGCCCACGGTGTTGGGATACATCACCTCACCGTTCACCTTCACCGTGCTGGTGTATTGCGGCACCACGATGCGGTCGCCCTCACGGAGCACGATATCCTGTGAGCTGCCGGGATGGGCCAGAGCCTTGTCCAGTTCGATACCCACCGAGTAAGTCTCCTCTATCTGGAACTTGCGGAGGCGCTCGCTGTTCGACAGGTCTATTTTCTGGCCTGTGCGGGCGGCCTCCTCGGCGGCCACCGTCTCATACTGTTCCAGAGCCATGCGCTTGGCGGCTTCCAGACGTTTGCGCTCACTCTCGTTGATGCGGCGCACCAGAGTGGCGCCGGCGGCATAGGCCCGGTCATTGAGTCCGCCGGCATAGCGGATGACATCGCTCAGGCGGGTGTCCTTCTTGGGCAGAGTGTAAGTTCCGCTGAACATCACCTCACCGTCCACCGTGACATTCTGCTGGGTGGAATAACCGGGGCTCTTTCTCACATACACCTCGTCAAACGGCATCAGGGTAAAACCGGGGGTGCCGTCGATGACGAAACCGTCCTTCAGGGCGAAGGTGTAAGTGCGGGCTATCAGGCTGTCGCTGGCCACAGCCTTGGGGTCGTTCACACGGCGGGCCACGTCGACCTTCACCGTTGAGGCCGAGTTCTTCAATCCACCGGCCTGAAGCACAAAGTCCTCCAGCGTCTCGTTGGCGGCATATC
This sequence comes from uncultured Prevotella sp., assembly GCA_937916075.1. Taxonomy (GTDB): domain Bacteria; phylum Bacteroidota; class Bacteroidia; order Bacteroidales; family Bacteroidaceae; genus Prevotella. The sequence continues at coordinate 772 of CALGHW010000257.1, read as the reverse complement.
TATAGATGCCCGGATAGTTTACCTCTCCGTGTATCGTGATGGTCTGCTTCTCCATCATCTCCTGCTTGGTGGGGATGAAGAGCACATCGTTGGGCTGCAGGGCCACGTCGGCCACCTTGCCCGACAGGATGCCTTCCACATCTACAGGTATCACCTCCAACGTGCGGTCTTCCCTCATACGGTGCATCACGGTGTGGGCAGTGAAAGCCTCTTCCTTCAGGCCCTCAGCATGCTCAAGCAGCGTGCGCACGCTGTTAATCTGTCCGCCCACTTGGTACATGCCCGGACGGAACACGGCGCCCTTCACCTCCACCATGTTGGAGAAGCGCGGCAGGACGGAGTCGACCACCACGGAATCCTCGTCGCTGATGTGGAACGAGCTCATGTCGAACTCGTCGATATTGTACACGGAATATTCACGACCAGTCTTTCTGACCACACGCACCGACTTGGTGTAAGCGTCACCGGTGAATCCGCCGGCATACTTCAGCACAGAGCCCAAACTCTCGTTTTTCTTCATCTCATACCACATGGGGCGCTTCACCTTTCCGGTGATATTGACCAGACAGTCGTAAGGTCCCACCACAATCACGTCATTGTCGGCCAAGCGCACGTTGCCCGACAGCTTGCCGTTGAGCATATAGTCATAGATATCTACGACCGACACCAGGCGGTTGTTACGGAACACCTTGATGTTGCGCAAGGTTCCTATATCGTTGGTTCCACCGGCCATATACAAGGCGTGGAACACGGTGGCAAAGGCCGACAGCGT
>CALGHW010000256.1 GCA_937916075.1 uncultured Prevotella sp. | reverse complement strand
GGAAGGGATGTTCCTCTACGCAAAAACTGTGCACTTCTATCTTGAATGTTTACAAAAAAAAGCTGCTCGCAACGGTCGGGACAGTCAAAACTGACGCCAACTGATGAGAACAGCTCGTTTCATCTTTTCCCGGAGAACTGAGAGTGTCTCACGACACACACCAGGAATTTCTTTTCATAAAGATGAAAACAAATAAATCTACTAACTACCTTTAAAATCAATATACCCTCACAATCTAATTGCCTTTATCTGCTTCTCTCTCAGAAGGAGAATGAGTGGAGAGCAACTTGCGCTGCTCTCCACGGCAGCTGATAATAAGTTATTTTTTGAGTAATCGTCTCTCTTAACAATATGACTAAAATTATTAATTAACCGCTGCAAAGATAGATATAATCAGTCATACACAGGTCCACTTTTCATTCAAATGATGACAATAATTCGTCAATCTTCCGTTTAGGGGATAGAAATAAGTCGGCCAGTACAAAAAATAGTTCACCATGTGCAAAAAATAGTTCACCAAGACGATGAAAGGACATAAAGAAGCGCACTTTTTCAACAAAAAGAAGTAATTTTGCAAAAACTATTATTGAACATACTAAAATGAGTCTTCACATACGAACTTGCCTTCTTGCGCTCTTGCTGACCCTGGCAACCACATGGACGGGATGCCGGGCGGCAACATCAAGCGTCATCGTCAAGCCCTTTCCGCTGCTCAGGCAACTGCCCTCCGCCACGGTCAACTGCGTATACCGCGACCGTAACGGCATCATGTGGATTGGCACCAAGAGCGGTGTGTGCCGCTATGACGGCTACAGGATACAGACCTTCCGGTCGGGGCTGCGCAACCCCAACCTGTTGGTGAGCAACGACGTGCTGTGCGTCGCCGAGGACAACCGCTATTACTATATCGGAACAAGAAAGGGGCTCAACCTGATGGACAAGCAGACCTTTCACATCAAGACACTCCCCTTTGACGACCTCAACACGGAGATTCGGGCCATCATGCCTGACCGTGACGGACAGGTGTGGGTAGGCACCTACAAGCGCTTGGTCAGGCTGTCGGCCGACCTGCGACACTGTGAACGCTGCGACCAACACAAACTGCCCGCCACCAGTGTCAACTCGCTCATCATCGACGCGCAAGGACAACTGTGGGTCATGTTCTGGAAGGCCGGACTCTGGCGATACGACCGCCAGGCCAGTCGCTTTGTCAAGATGCCCCAAATGGGCAACTCCGACAACCCCTTCCACCTGTTTCAGGACAACCACCGACGCTACTGGATTACCACTTGGGGCGAGGGACTCTACACCATGGATGGCCACGGGCACATCCGCAAGGCACACTACGCCCCGGCACTGGGCAACAAAATCAAGTCGGTGTACAGCATCGTGCAAGACGACAAGTATGGATACCTGTGGACCGTGGGACAATATGGATTCGTGATGCTCAAGCCCCACGGCGACAGCCTGGAAGAGGTGACGGCTGACGATATCACCCGACAGATGAGCCACTTCTTCAACGCCATCTACAAAGACCCTGACGGCACGGTATGGATATCGGCTTTCAACACCGGCATCTACCAGCTGCGGTACAACGAGCTGCCCTTTGTCAACACACCGCTGGACAACATCTGCAAACAATACGGACTGGACACGGACATACGGGCCCTGTTTACCGACCGCGACGGCGACGAATGGCTGTCACAACAAGGAATGGGCCTGTGCCTGCTCCGCACAAACGGAAAGTTTGACGCCTGGCCATCCATGGCTTCACTGGCTCATATCAACAATTTGTCAGATATTGCCTTCATCTGCCAACCAACTTTTCTGCCGGAAGGACACGTATGGGTGGCCACGCTCTATGAACGGGAGCTGTGGGAACTGGAAAAGGATGCCACTACGGTCCGGGCGGTCAAAATATACGACTTCGACAAAATCAAACTGGGCAACCTGCAGTGGTACCTGGAAGACGCCTGCCACAACGTGTGGGTATCCACCAAAGACGGCATCGCCGTAAAACCAGCAGGACGCAACTTCATGCGGACCGGGCTGGACCTCGCCGACATTTACACCATGACGGAACCCACACCGGGCGAAATATGGATGGGCAGCCGCACACAAGGTATCTATAAGGTGAACTACAAAAACACGAACGGAACGGTGAGAATCACAGGATGCCGGGTGAGCAACAGCCGCAACACGCCACTGCCCACCAACCACATAGAGGCACTGGCCACGGACACGCGCCGGGGCAAGGTGTGGATTGGACTGACCGAGGGACTACTGTTCTGCCACGACCTGAAAACCCACAAGACGGAAGACTTATCCAAATATTTTGAAGGAATCATCCAACAAGAGATTATCAACGTGACGACCGACAAGGACGGCAACGTGTGGATTACCACGACAGCCAGCCTCATCAAATATGATCCCACCAACCACAATGTGAGCATCTACTCGACGGGCGACCAGATAGCCGTGACGGCATACGCCAAAAACGCTTACTCTTACTTCCCGACGACAGGACGCTTCTACTTTGCAGGAACGGGGGGTATCGTCAGCATAGACCCCCGCAAGGCATCACGGGGCAAGGCACGACCGACACGTCCCGTGGTGTCGGACGTGAAAATCAGCGGACAGTCGGTCTTCAGCGGACTGCTCGGCGACGCCTACCGGCTGGACGACACCCAGCGACACATCAGCCTGGGCCGCGACGCGCGCAACATCGAGATTGACTTCACGGCCTGCAACTACCGCAATCCGGGCAAAACCGTATATGCCTACAAGCTGGAAGGCGTGGACCGCGAATGGACCTATACAAGCGAAGGCAGGGTGTTTGCCTACTACAACGACCTGCCCAAAGGCAGACACAAGCTATTACTGAAAGCGACCGACGCCAACGGACAATGGAGCAACAATGTGAGCGTGTACACCGTATACCGACAGCCACACCTCTATGAGACATGGTGGGCCTATACCTTATATATATTAGCCACCGCTACGGCCGCACTCTACCTGTACAAGAATGGCAAACGCCGGCTGAAGGAACGCGAACAACTGCGCATCACCAAGATAGAAAAGGAGAAGGACGAGGAACTCACACAGACCAAGCTGCGCTACTTCACCAATGTGTCGCACGACTTCCTCACGCCTATCACAGTCATCTCGTGCATCATCGACGACATGAAGATGTCGATAGACTACCAGTTGCCGCAGCTCGATCAAATCAAAGTGAACCTCGACAAGCTGAAACAGCTCATCCAGCAGGTGCTCGACTTCCGCAAAATAGACAACGGCAAGATGCACCTCAAAGTGACAGAGGGCGACTTGGCTGAATTCCTGGCCGACCTATGCCGCAATTACTTTGAGCCAATGGTACAGAAAAAGCACATCGCCTTCGGATTCCAAACCTGCACGCCCCACATCCAAGCGTGGTTTGACCACGACAAAGTGGAGAAAATCATGATAAACCTGCTCTCCAACGCCTTCAAATACACAGCCCAAGGCGACATCAACGTCACCGTCAACCTGCAGGAGGACAGCCAGGGACGCAACTGCGCCGCTATAGCCGTCAAGGACACGGGCAAGGGTATGAAAGCGGAGGAGCTGAGCCATATCTTCGAACGGTTCTACACCTCCCAGCAACGGTATGACTCCAACGGTATCGGCCTGTCGCTGGTCAAGGAACTGGCCGACCTGCACCATGCCTCAGTCAGCGTGGACAGCCACGAGGGACAAGGCTCCACATTCACCTTGCTGCTGCCCATCGACCGCTCAACCTACACGGACGACGAGACCGACCGACAGCCCACAGCAGCCGACCATGACCGTCTGGCCCTGAAGGCCATCAAGCGGGAGGCCGACGAAACAGCGCCGGACAACACCGCCGATGACAAGACACTGCTCATCGTGGAGGACAACGAGGAACTGCTCATACTCATGGAACATATCTTCTCCCGTTACCACCAGGTGATGAAAGCCGCCAACGGACAGGAAGCTCTCCAAGCCATGAAAAGCCATGAGCCCGACCTGATTATCTCGGATGTGATGATGCCCGTCATGGACGGACTGACACTGTGCCGACAACTGAAAAACGACGTGGACACAAGTCATATACCCATCATACTGCTCACGGCCCGCAACACTCCCGAAGACCGAGCCGAGTGTTATGACGCCGGCGCCGATGGCTATGTGGCCAAACCTTTCGAGCTCAACGTGCTCAAGGCCCGCATAGACAACTTCCTGCGCACCCGCCACAAACAACAAGCCGACTTCAGGACCGACGAGAAACCCGAGGCCGACAAGCTGGAGATATCGACACTGGACAAGAGACTGATAGACCGGCTGATGGCACTCATCGAGGAGCATCTCGCCGACGAGGACTTCGATGTCATCAATCTGGCCGAGGCCATGTGCATGTCTAAATCCACCCTTTACCGCAAGCTCAAGTCCATCACCGGCCTGTCGACCGTGGAATTTATCCGCAACATCCGGCTGAAACATGCCTACCAGAAGCTGCTCAGCGAGGAAACCAGCATCACGGACATCGCCTTCGCCTGCGGATTCTCCTCACTGCGCTACTTCTCCAAATGCTTCAAAGAGGAGTTTGGCGTGACGCCTACCGACCTGCGCAAGACCAACTGACGGCCGAAAAGCGGTCAAAAGTTTGGCCGTTTGGCATAAATGGCGTATTTTTGCAACTTATACAGTTAGTATCCTATATCAACAGACAGCTTCGGCTTATCATACGACAGACATGAAATCGAACGATTTTTTCAAGAAACTGGCCAGCAAATACCTGTGGGGTAACCTCGCCGCCATGGCAGCCGTGGTGGTGGCGCTCTGCCTCGGGGTGAAGTTCGGACTGGACCTCTACACACACCACGGACAGGGCATTCCCGTGCCCAACATCAAGGGTATGGACTTCGACAAGGCCAGCGACCTGCTGGAAAGTGACGGACTGCTTATCGTCGTGACCGACTCGGGCTACAACAAGAATCTGCCGGCCAACTGCATCCTGGCGCAAAGCCCGGGCTACGGCACCAAGGTGAAAGAGGGACACACCATCTATGTGACGGTCAACTCACCCTCGTCGCCGGCCTTCACCATCCCCGACGTGATAGACAACAGCAGCTCGCGGGAAGCCATGGCCAAACTGCAGTCCATGGGATTCAAGCTGACGCAACCCAAAATGGTCATGGGCGAGAAAGACTGGGTGTACGGCATCGAAAGCCAGGGACGGAGAGTGGCCAACGGCGACCTGGTGCCTATCGACGCGCCGCTGACGCTGCTGGTGGGCAACGGACAGTATGACGAGGGCTCGGTGGACATTGACTATGCGGAGCACGACGAGGCCGAGACCAACCAAGACATCGACGAGTTTGAGGAAGTGACCGAACCGCAGACGAAAGAGGAGACAACTGAAGAACAAGGACATACACAACAAACAGACAAGAAATGAACATCAGAGTAGGATTCGGATTTGACGTTCACCGCCTCGTGGAGGGCCGTGAACTGTGGATAGGCGGCATCCAGATAGACCATACCATGGGACTGCTGGGCCACAGCGACGCCGACGTGCTGATACTCGCCATCTGCGACGCCATGCTGGGAGCGGCCAACATGAGGGACATAGGTTACCACTTCCCCGACACGGCGGCCGACACACTGAACATCGACAGCAAGATTCTGCTGAAGAAGACTGCCAACCTCATCGCCACCAAAGGCTACCGGCTGGGCAACATCGACGCCACCATCTGTGCCGAACGCCCCAAGATGAACCCGCACATACCGGCCATGCAAACCTGTCTGGCCCAGGTGCTTGACACCGACCCGGACAACATCTCCATCAAGGCCACCACCACCGAACGCCTCGGATTCACAGGACGCGAAGAGGGCATCAGTGCTTATGCCACGGTGCTGATAGAGAAAGTATAGACTGCTGTCTTGACGCTTCTCTCTTACTTTTTAGCCCAAAGTGTTGCAAAAAAACAATATTTTGAGTAATTTTGCCACTGACACAAGATTACACGATTGTATTACGCTTAAAAATATCATTAGAGTATGAAAAATTTAGATTGGGCGAACTTGTCCTTCGGCTACCGGCCGACCGACTATAACGTGCGCTGTTACTACCGTGACGGCAAATGGGGCGAGATAGAAATCTGCTCCGACGAGTATATCAAAATGCACATGGCCGCTACCTGTCTGCACTACGGACAGGAGGCTTTCGAGGGACTGAAGGCCTACCGCTGCCCTGACGGCAAGGTGCGTGTGTTCCGTATGGACGAGAACGCCAAGCGTCTGCAGAG
>CALGHW010000255.1 GCA_937916075.1 uncultured Prevotella sp. | reverse complement strand
TGTTGCTCAGGTACTTAAAAAGTTTAATTTATAATAGTGTTGCGGAATTAAGGATCAACAAAGAAAAGAAAGTTTATCAACAAGATATAATCGTGAAGTCCCCGAAAACCTATTATCAAGGTTTTCGGGGACTTCACGATTATATCAAATTCCGTTTTTCGGCACGGACAATACTTATCATGACAGACTCAGCATCTTCTCGATGGGCTTGACAGCCTCACGGGCTATATCGGGCTCGACATCTACCACAGGCCATTCATACTTGAGGGCGTTGTATATTTTGAGCATGGTATTCATCTTCATATACTCACACTCGTTGCAACTGCAACCCACACCCCCTTCGCTCACCTCGGGCGGCACAGGATAGAAGGTCACACTGGGACAGGTGCGCTCCAGCTCATGCAGAATACCGGCCTCTGTGGCCACGATATACTCCTTCACCTCAGGATGAGCCTGGGCATACGACAGCATGGCGGCCGTGCTGCCCTTCACGTCGGCCACGGCCAGCACAGGAGCCTTACACTCCAGATGAGCCATCACCACAGCCTCAGGATGCTCCTTCTTGAGCTTCACGATGGCCTCGACGGAGAATTTCTCATGGACATGGCAACCGCCGTTCCAGAGCAACATATGGCGGCCTGTGACGCTGTTGATATAGTTTCCTAAGTTGTAGTCCGGTCCGAAAATAAGCTTCTCGTCCTGCGGGAAGGAGTCAATCACCTTCTTGGCATTGCCACTGGTCACCACACAGTCGGTCAAAGCCTTCACGGCGGCCGTGGTGTTCACATAGCTCACCACCTTATAGCCCGGATGCTCCTCCTTATACTTCTTCAAGTCTTCAGCCTTGCACGAGTCGGCCAGTGAGCAGCCAGCGTTCAGGTCAGGACAAATCACCAGCTTGTCGGGGCTGAGCAACTTGCAAGTCTCGGCCATGAAGTGCACACCGCACATCACGATAATCTTTGCGTCGGTCTCGGCAGCCTTGCGGGCCAAGGCCAGCGAGTCGCCCACAAAGTCGGCCGTATCCTGTATCTCGCCCTGCGTGTAGTAATGGGCCAGGATCACAGCGTTTTTCTCCTTGCACATGCTTCTTATCTCTGCTTTGAGGTCGGTGCCCTCGGGAGCAGGCTCGTTGATAAATCCCTGCTTCAACCATTCTTCTTTCACCATCTTATTATTATCTTTATATTCTTTTTTCTTTTAAAAATAAAAAAATGAAATGTTGTTGATGATGTGGCGTTGATACGTTGATAACTTTCACAGCTTTTTCTTGTATGTTATGTTATCCATACAAAGTGTCGGCCTATCCACAATCCTTCTTGATGCTTACAGACTGAAAGATAGTCCTGTTACAGCTTTATCCACAAAACGGCATTTCGGTGCAAAATTAATAAGTTTATATCTTTTTCCATTCGTTTTCAGTTGAAATAATGCTTAAAACCCTGTAATAACTCTGTTGATATCCTTTGCGCATAGGGACAGCGGAGGATAATGTGGATAAGCCGAAAAGTTATGATGGTGTTTTCCACACCCTTATTCATATGTTTTCCACAGGTTATCTACATCTTTCGGACAAGGGCTGTTGGGGTGATTCTATTTTACTACTTTGAGCAGATTGCTCCAGTACTTGCCGTAAGTACTGGAGTACTTCACCGTAAGTACTGTGGTACTTTGCCGTAAGTACTGGAGTACTTTGCCGTAAGTACTGAGAAAATGATTGTATAGCTATCTTTTGATTTTGGTCACTCTGCCGTCGGCTCTCCGCTCAATATAGAGTCCGTGGGGCAGCGTGTGGAGGTCTTGGTGAGTATAGTCGTGTCCGGCGATGTCCACACGCCGTGTCACTGTGGTGGTGTTGTCGGAGCAGGCTTGCTGGTTGTGGATATACAGGGTGGCGCTGAGCTGCCGGGTAAGACTGTCCACGGTGTTTATCCGTCGGGTCAGTTGGTCGAGCATATCGCTGACCTGTCCGTCCAGGTCGGCATAGTCGGGATTGTCCAGCAGGATACTTTCTTTAATGGCTTGTCCGTCTGTCAGCAGGAAGGTGGCGAGGTAGGCTTGGAGGCGCTGAAGGAAGACCGGTCTCAGCGTTTCAAACTGGCGGATGTATTCACGGACAAATTTCTCGCGTTTGAACAGCTGCGGATAATAGGTGACGCTGTTGATATGCTGTTGGCTCCAGCTGTCATCGGGCATCCGGAGCATGGCTCCGAAGTCCCATAACGGTCCGGCCTGAAGGAGTCCTTGGGCCTGGCCGTCGGCATCCATGGCCGTCAGCACATAGTACATATTAGTGCCTCCGGCGTCGTCGGATCCCAGCAAGTCGTGGGCCAGTACCCATCGTGCAAACGACGGATAGTCCAGCCAGACAGCGGCGTCGCCGTCCGACCACAATGCGCCTTCGGCGGCTTCCATGTAGTCTTTGATATGGGCTATCCTCGCCGAGTCCATATCCTCGTAGTCGGGATACTTGAAGGTATATCCCATCGGCGGCAGTTGTCTGGAGGTCTTGAAGTAGGCTCCCCCTTCGTTCCACCAGTAAGCGTCGTTCTCGATGATGAATCCGCTTTCGTCAGTCTGTATCCGTGTGTCGGCCCGCTCAATGGTTTCCACGAGGTTGTAGAGTCCGGCGTAGCGGCCGTTGAGCACCACGTTGACAAACTTCACCTCGGGTTCCCATGGCATACCCGCCAGGCGGGCCACCTCCATGCCTGTGAGGGTGAAGGTGAGGTTGCCTGTAAGCTGCGTGCTCAGCAAGGCCCAGTTCTTGTTTTTGTATTTTTTGTCGCTGCGCATTATGAGGTCGGCCTTCTTGGACAGTTTCAGCTTATAGGGCGTCTGCGAGTAGAACAGCACCGACGTGTTGCCCCGCACCTTGATTCTCATGCCCGCCTTGTCGGCCGCATAGTCACCGCTGTCGTAGAGCGTGTCGCCAAGCAGTGTCATCCGCATACGGCCCGCCACGTAGTCGTTGTCGGTGATGCCGGCTCCCCAGCATCCCTCGGGAGCGTATACGGGCGTGAAGGTGGGGTCGGTGTGGTCCACGGTTTCAATGTCGAGCAGCGGCAGGGCGATGGCTTTCAGACTGTCTGTCAGGCTGACTGTGGCCTGTGCTGTTATGGTAAGGGATGAGAGAATGAGTCCTAATCCTGCTGTCAGGTGGCTCCATCGGATGTTGAGTGGGGTAGTCATGGGCTTGAGGTTTTATGGGAGTCTGAGGGTTTTATGCACACAAAAGGATGATTACAGAACCGGGAAGTTTCTAAAAAAGAAGACGGCCAAGCTGTTGGAAACCAACCTCTTAGCCGTCTTGCTGTACCCAGACCCGGGCTCGAACCGGGATGGGTTGCCCCACTGGTGTTTGAGACCAGCGCGTCTACCGATT
>CALGHW010000254.1 GCA_937916075.1 uncultured Prevotella sp. | reverse complement strand
ATATTGACATCCTTGACATCCAGCGCGGCCCTATACGCCTTCGACTTGAGGTTGACGTGGCCGTCGGCCACCACCCTGCCCCGTCCTTCGGCCAGGGTTAGCCGGGCGGCATAGTCGCTCTGGCGCACCTTGACATTCCCTTTGACAGAGATGCCGGACGGGATACGGTAATCGCGCATCGTCCGACTGCCCATCAGGGCGGTCAGGAAATCCAAGTTGTAAGTTGTGGCATCGAGCTTTACATCGGCCGTGAGCCGGTCGGTGTCATCAAGGTGGCTCACCTGACCGTCGGTAGCCAGCGTAAACGCCGTGGGCAGCAGAATGTTCAGGCCGTGGAAATTCACATGCCGCAGATTGCCGCGGGCCTTGCCACTGATGAAAAGCGGACGGTCAGGATACCGCTGGACAAACGCCCGGGGCAGGCCACCGACAAACTGCAGGAGGTCGGCCTTGCCTACCGACGCCATCAGCCGCAAGTCTATCGTCCCGGGATTTTGGCTGGCTGCCACATTCAGGTCAACGGCGGCCGCGGCCGAGATACTGGAGCAAGGCGTACGCAGCTGGAAAGAAGGCAGCCGGAGGGTCAAAGAGTCCATTTGCAGCCGGGTATGAAACTGGCTGATCTCGAGTCCGCTCTTCTCCTTCAAGGCACAACGGCGCAACACCAGGCTGACAGCCGGTGCCTGATAAAAGACAGAATCCAGTCCGATTTGTATGCCGGTCAGGGCGATATGATGGTAGTCAAGTCCTTTCAGCCGAGGCTCAAACCGGTTGTCGTAGTTCAGTTGTCCGTCGGTCCAGTCCAGACTTCCCACGCGGTAAGCCTCATGCTCCAAGTCAATATCTGCCATCCGAGCTATCGCTTTTCCCAAATAAGCCCTCACCTGCAAGGTGTCGCCAGGCATATGGACAACCACGTCAGTCCTGCTGATATCCAGCGTCTTGACAGCTATCCGCCACTTATTCTCACTCTTCGTCGTGTCGGGTGGCACAGTGTCGCTCAGCTCCACGCTCACCTGGGCATGATCCAGCAAGGCTGTGGTAATATCCACCGTTTGCCGGTCGAGGTCGATGCCTCGGCTTGACAGATAGAGCCGGTCGAGCCTTCCCTTGACGCGGGCCGAGTGAACCAATCCGGCTGTATTGATTTTGGTATGGGTCAGTTCCAGCGCATTGACTATCACCTTATGGTCCAACAGGGGCCTCAGCTGCACATCTACAATCAGACTGCCCACATCGGCTATCGTGTCGCGCACTTGGGGCAGCGAGTCATTGGGCTGAATGGCGCGAAACTGACTGACACGCAAGTCTAATGGGAACGACAACCCCACCCGACCCACGGTGATGGTCATGCCGGTCTTCTCGGAAGCATACGACACGAAGCGCTGGGCAGCCCAATTCTGTACGGGCGGCAAATACAGCAATACGGTCAGTATTATAAAAAGCACAACCGGGAAGAGTAATATCCCCCCGGTCCACCATGCTATTTTCTTGAAGCGTTTTACTTGATGCATCATCTATTCTTCAGGTAGATATTATTTTTTTTGAATTTTAGAACACTTGACGTAAAAAAAACGCATCTGCACGCTTATTTTACGATTTCATGCCAGATTCGCTCATCCGGCAGCGGGGCATCAACCCGTATCTGCTCCTTGCTCACAGGATGCACAAACTCCACATGACGGGACAGCAAGGAGATGCTGCCGTCAGGATTGCTCCGACGGGCACCATACTTCAAGTCGCCCCGAATAGGGCAGCCCATCGCCGCAAGCTGGCAGCGTATCTGGTGATGACGCCCGGTGAGCAGCCGTATCTCCAGCAGGTAATACTGCTCTGTATGGCCTATCAGCCGATATTGCAGAATGGCTTTCTTGGAGTTGGGTACCTCCCGGCCATAGGCATAGCTCTTGTTTTGGGTGGTATTGCGCACCAGCCAGTGGGTCAGCGTGTCCTCATCCTTGGGCGGACGGTTTTTCACGATGGCCCAATAAGTCTTATGGACATCCCCCACCCTGAACATCTCATTGAGCCGTGAGAGAGCTTTCGAGGTTCGGGCGAAGACCACCAAGCCGGCCACCGGACGGTCCAGGCGGTGCACCACGCCGATAAAGACATTGCCCGGCTTGTGGTATTTCTCCTTGATATAGGCCTTGACGGTCTCCGAGAGGGGCTCATCGCCCGTCTTGTCACCCTGTACAATCTCACCGCTTTTTTTGTTGACGATGATGAGATGGTTGTCTTCGTAAACTACATTCATATTTTTGGATTGAGGGAAGATAATTGGAATATGAGGCGTCACCAACAGGGCGACAACATAAAAAAACAGGAACTGGCTAAAAGGCGCCCGGCAAGACGAATCCGTGCCGTCAACCTTCCACCAGTCAACTCCTGTTTTATAATCTTTCAGTCCGGACTGACATTACATGTTCATGCCACCGTCAACCTGAATCACCTGACCGCTCACATAGCTTGACATGTCGGAAGCCAAGAAGGTGGCGCAATTGGCGATATCCTCCACGGTTCCACCACGGCGTACAGGTATCTTGTTGATCCACTCCTTGCGCACGTTGTCGGGCAGAGCCTGTGTCATTGCGGTGTCAATGAAGCCAGGGGCGATGGCATTGGCGCGGATGCCCTTGGGACCCATCTCCTGGGCGATACTCTTGGCCAAGGCAATCAAGCCGGCCTTAGAGGCTGCATAGTTGGCCTGTCCGGCATTGCCATGGACACCCACAACGGAAGCCATATTGATGATAGAGCCCTTACGCTGGCGCATCATCACGGGCACACAGGCGTGAATAAAGTTGAACGCACTCGTCAGGTTCACATTGATGACAGCGT
>CALGHW010000253.1 GCA_937916075.1 uncultured Prevotella sp. | reverse complement strand
CTGGGCCCCATGCTGGAGGCACAGCTGAAGCTGTTTTGCGCAGGCCTTGAATATGAGGTGGTGTTCCATCCTGTAGACACCACCTGCACGTCCGTTATCTATGAAGACCGGAGCCTGACGGTCACGACGATACCCCTGTGCCACCGGGTGCCTTGCTGCGGATTCCTTTTCCGGGAGAAGCCCACCTTGCCCCATATCCGGCGCGAGATGCTGGGTGTGTATGACATTCCCGTCAGCCAAATCAACAACATCAAGAATGGGAAGGACTGGACCCTTGATGACGGGACTGTGATACCCAATGCCCGGTTGGTAGACCCGGCCGACCCCGTGCGGAGCTATGCTTACTGCAGTGACACGGTGTACCTGCCGGAGCTGTACCGGCTGCTGAAGGGAGTCACCACGCTCTATCACGAGAGCACCTATGCCAGCGACAACGAGCAACGTGCCAAGAAGTATTTCCATTCCACCGCTGCCGAGGCCGCCCAGGTGGCCCGTGACGCCGGGGCCAACCAACTGGTGCTGGGGCATTATTCCGCTCGCTATGAGCAGGAAGACATCCTGCTGAAAGAGGCTCGGGAGATATTCCCTCATACTGTCCTGGCCCAAGAGATGGATGTCATTAACGTATGAAAGGATGAAAATATTGTAAAATGCGAGAGAAATATTTTGAGATTTGCACAATAATTCGTATTTTTGCAACAAAACAATAATGCTTATGACGAAAAAACTACTTATATCAGCAGCTATGTCGCTCTGCCTGTCGGTCATCCCGCTCATGGGGCATGCCATGGAGCCGGATATGGAAGCCTTCATGCAGCAGCCTTCCGAGCGAATGGATGCCCACAGTGTGGTCATTAATGTCAATCAGTCGACACTTACCGTGACCGGTGCCAGCGGAATGACGCTCGAAGTCGTGTCGCTGACAGGCCGTCCCGTGGCTTCTATCAAGATAGAAAGCCCCTCGCAGCGTGTAGAACTTAATAATATTCCAAAAGGGTGCTATATCCTCAAAATAGGAAAGGTGGTCAGAAAAGTCACAATCCGCTGATTGTAACGCTCTGTATGCTCTGCCTCGTCTTGGGCGGATGCGAGGAGAAACCGGCCAATCCTAACAGCAACATCACCATGGAGGCGTTTTCAAATTTGAAAACGCCTTCTTATGCATTGAACTCCACAAGAATAAAAACGCAGATAGAGGCCTTGTGTTATGCCGACAAGGACTCGACGACTGCCGATTACCGTACACGTACTTATTATCTGAAGGGCGGTCCGCTGTTGTGGGTGGACCGTTATGGGGTGGACAGCCGGCCCGACCCTCTGCTGGCCGAACTGCGTCGGCGAGTGGCCGACATGGGGTTCACCGAACGTTCGTTTGACGTGAACCGCATTCAGGCCGACCTCGACCGGCTGCGCAACCTCGATTTCGATGACAGCACCCACTCGGCCAACCGAGTGATGGCTCGTTTGGAATACCGGCTCACCAAGGCTTATCTCCGCTATGTGGTGGGGCAGCGGTTTGGCTTTATCAATCCCCAATATGTATTCAACCGGATGGATGCCTTGCGTGAGGATTCTACAGGCAAGGCGTTGAGCTACCGTAAGTTATATGATGTAGACATTGAGCGCCCGGACCGCCCGTTTTATGAGCGGGCCTTCCGCTGTATATCTAATGACAGTCTGGCACCCTTTCTTCGTTCCGTCTGTCCGGCCGACCCTATGTACGCCTCGCTGAAGGAGCGGCTCGGCCGTACATCGGGTGTCTCTATGCGTCGGCTGTTGCTCTGCAACATGGAGCGGATGCGTTGGCGCCAGCGCCTGCCGATAGACAGGAGCGGAAAATATGTCGTGGTCAATATCCCGGCCTATCGTCTCTATGCCTACGGGCCCGACTCGGTGGTGACGATGCGTATCGGTTGTGGCAGTCTGAAGACCAAGACCCCGCTGCTCAACAGCAAGATTGAGCGGATGGACGTGAATCCCGTATGGAATATTCCGATGAGCATCATCAAAAAGGACATCGCCCACCATGCCGGCAACCCAGGCTATTTTGCCAGCCGGCGGTATTATGTGGTGGAGCGCGCCACAGGCAAGCGCGTGGATCCTGCCGTAGTCACTATGGGTATGCTGCTCAGTGGCGCCTACCGGGTGTCGCAAGAGGGTGGGGACGGCAATGCGCTGGGCCGCATCATATTCCGTTTCGCCAACAACTTCTCGGTGTTCCTGCACGACACTTCGAGCAGGGGCGTGTTCAGCCGCGAGGACCGGGGCGTGTCCCACGGCTGTGTCCGGGTGGA
>CALGHW010000252.1 GCA_937916075.1 uncultured Prevotella sp. | reverse complement strand
GTGGACGTTGTGGCCGTAGTCATAACCAGCCTGTACCACCTTGATATTGTTTTCGGCTATCTGGGGCTTTTTGGCAAACTTCTCGCGGAGGAAGTTGTTCACCAGGTTGATATCACGGTTGAACAACCAGCATACCAGTCCTAAGGCAAACATGTTGCGGCACTTCAGGATAGCCTTGTTGTCCATGCCGCTGTCGGCCAGGCAGTCTTTCACCATCTTGGTAATCGGACAAGCCACCACGCGGTCAGCGTCGATGCCCATCTCGCCCAGATAGTCGGGTGTCTTAAACGCCGCTTTCTCCAGGTCCTTGGGGCCGAAGCTGTCGGTGTCGATGATGATGGTAGCCTGTGGCTTGGCAAACTTATACTGTGTCTTCAGGGCGGCGGCGTTCATGGCTACCAGCACGTCGCACTTGTCGCCCGGCGTGAACACTTGGCCTGCGCCGATGTGTACCTGAAAGCCCGACACGCCCGTCAGCGAGCCTTGCGGGGCGCGGATGTCTGCCGGATAGTCGGGGAATGTAGATATACCGTTGCCCACAGTGGCCGATACGGTTGAGAAAATGTTTCCGGCCAGCTGCATACCGTCACCGGAGTCGCCGGAAAAGCGTACGACAACGCCTTCAAGCTCCTTTACTTCCAATTCTTCTGCCATAAAAATATTTGTTTTTTCTCTTTTTGAGAGTGTTTGTTATCTTTTGGATTGCAAATTTCGTAAACTTTAATGATATTTGCAAGTCTTTTTACTGAAATTTGATTATTGATGCATAAATAACACGTAAAAACGCAAAATAGTTGCATTTTTACATAATAATGCTTTATTTTAAGTACAAATAGTAAGCCGAGGACCTTGTCGCCTACAAGGCGATAAGGTCCTCGGCAAAGTGGTGGATGATGATACCGGCCGTGACCGATACGTTCATGGAGTGCTTGGTGCCAAACTGTGGTATCTCTAGGCAGCCGTCGGAGGCGTCGACCACTTCCTGGTGTACCCCCTTCACCTCGTTGCCCATGATGACGGCATAGCGCTGGCCTGGCTGGGCGTGAAAGCGGTGGAGCTTGGTGCTGTGTTCCACCTGTTCCACCGAGTATACCTCATAGCCGTCATGATGAAGTTGTTCCACGGCCTCGAGGGCGGTGTCGAAGTATCGCCATTCCACACTGTCCTCGGCTCCCAAGGCGGTTTTGTGTATCTCGGTGCTGGGCGGTGTGGCACTGATGCCGCACAGGTAGACCGCCTCGATGCGGAAGGCGTCGCCGGTGCGGAAGATACTGCCCACGTTGTACATGGACCTCACGTCGTCGAGCACGACAACCAGTGGCAACTTGTCGGCCTCCTTAAACTCCTCGACCGACAGACGTTTCATCTCGATTGTTCTTAGTTTTCTCATCATTCAGAGTTGCGTCTTGATATTCATTATCTATGTGACAAATATACAATGAATATCTGTGTCTCGCAAATGTTTCACCATCATTTTGCATCCGGATGCATAAATATCACCCTTACAGCAAGTCCCCGAAACGGCTGCCGGCTAAACGATAGGCAGGGATATGCCGTTGATTTTCTGGTAGATGTCGAGCGCGAAGATATCGGTCATGCCACTGATATAGTCGATGACGGCCATCAGGCGCGTCTCCAGGTCGGGAGCGTCGATGTCATACTGGCTGCTCACCCTGCAGATGAGTTGCTGGGAGTAGTAACGCTCGGGGTGGACGGCCGCCTCGACCATCTGCTCCATCAGGGTCTCCATAATCTTATAACCCGACAGTTCCACGTCAAGCACGGGCTTGCTGCGGTATATCCGCTCTTTCGACACGGCGGCACAGTGCCGGTAGGCGTCGCGCTGGCGGGGGGAGATATGGTCGATGAGGCTTCCCGCGAACTGTCCGTCCAGGATTTCCTCCTCATGTTCGATGAAGGCGCGGGCACACTCGTTTTCCAGTTTGCCGATGACACATGCCCGCATGTACACCACCTTCTCATTGTCGTCCGTGAGCTGCTCGGTGACGATGCGCTTGCGGATATGTTGCCGGGTGTCCTCGTCGAAGAAGGCCAGCAGCAGCTCTTCCGTCTCATGGAAAGACAGAATCTTGAGCTTGTGCGAGTCTTCGATGTCCATGATTTCATAGCAGATGTCGTCGGCCGCCTCTACCAGGTATACCAGCGGGTGGCGGCAGTATACCAGTGGCTCACCGGGCCGTGACAGTCGCTTCAGGCCCAGTTCGGTGGCGATGCGCTCGTAGATGGGCTGTTCGGAATGGAAAAAGCCAAACTTGCCCTTTTTGCCGGCAGCGGCCGACGAGAAGGGATATTTCACGATGGCCGACAGGGTGGAGTAAGTCATGACGAAGCCCCCCGGCCGGCGTCCCTTAAATTGGTGGGCCAGCAGCCGGAAGGCGTTGGCGTTGCCCTCGAAGTGGGTGATGTCACTCCACAGCTCGTCGCTTACCATGTCCTTGACGCTCCGTCCCTTGCCCTCGGTGAAGAAGGTCTGCATGGCCTTTTCGCCAGAGTGGCCGAAGGGCGGGTTGCCCATGTCGTGGGCCAGGCAGGCGGTGGCCACGATTTGGCCTATCTCGCCAAAGAGGGTGCCGCGGAGTTCGGGACGCTTGGCCAGTATGCCCTGGGCCACATCATTGCCGAGCGACATGCCCACACTGGCCACTTCCAGACTGTGGGTGAGCCGGTTGTGTACAAAGATGCTGCCCGGCAGGGGAAATACCTGCGTCTTGTTTTGCAGACGGCGGAACGGGGCCGAGAAGATAAGCCGGTCGTAGTCGCGCTTAAACTCGGTGCGGTCGTCGTGGCGCTCGCTGTGGCGCGACTCCTGCCCCAGCCGCTTGTTTGTTATCAGTTGTTGCCATTTCATCATGATAGTTGCAAAAGTAGTCGTTTTTTTGATAATAAACCACTTTTTATCTTTTAAAATGTGGCTATTACGATATTAATATATAATTTTGCACCTTAATATATTAAGAATACAAACAGGAACAGACAATCAAGAAACAATTCCCCAAATGGTCAATATCAAAGTTATCAACAAGGGACATCATCCCCTTCCGGCCTATGCCACGGCCCAAAGCGCAGGCATGGACCTGCGTGCCAACATCGAGGAATCCATCACCCTTCATCCCCTGGAGCGCCGCCTGATAGGCACTGGACTCTATATCGCCCTGCCCGAAGGCTATGAGGCGCAGGTGCGCCCTCGGAGCGGACTGGCCCTGAAGCACGGCATCACCGTGCTCAACTCGCCCGGTACTGTGGACGCCGACTACCGGGGAGAAATCAAGGTGCTGCTAGTCAACCTGTCGCAGGAAGACTTTGTGGTCAACGACGGTGAACGGATAGCCCAGATGGTGATAGCCCGCCATGAGACGGCCCTCTTCACGGAGGTCAGCGAGCTCGACGAGACCGAGCGCGGAGCCGGAGGCTATGGCCATACGGGCGTGAAATAAAGGACAAAGACACGATATGATGACAATGTCACGACTGAAATATATCCTGTTGCTGGCCGTCATAGCCACCACGATGGGAGCCAAGGCGGATACCGACCGCTCACGGCGGTATGACTACTTCTTCATGGAGGCCATGATGGAGCGCGAGAAAGGCAATAACACGGCAGCTTTCGAACTGCTGCGCCACTGTGTGGACATCAATCCGAAAGCCTCGGAGGCTTATTACTTCCTGGCCCAGTACTATGGCGTGATGAAGGACAAGGGCCGGATGCTGGCCTGCTTTCAGCGGGCGGCCGACCTCAACCCGCAGAACACTTCCTATTTGGAGACCTTGGCGCAAGCCTATATAGACAACGGACAGAACGACCAAGCCATCGCCACGCTCGAGAAACTGATAACGGCCGACTCCGACCGGGCCGACATCCTGGAGATGCTCGGACAACTCTACCAGCAAAACGACGACTACGCCAACACCATCAAGACGCTCGACCGTCTGGAACAGCTCGAAGGCAAGAGCGAGCGGCTCTCCTATGCCAAGAGTGATATCTATCCCCGCCAGGGCAACAAAAAGGCGGCCATCAGCGAGATGAAGAAACTGGCCGACCAGTATCCCAACGACCTCAACTACAAAGGGATGTATGGCGACGTGCTGCTCATGAACGGCGAGGCTCCGAAGGCCTGTGCCATCTTTCAGGACATTCTCCGCGAGGAGCCCGACAACAACCATGCCTTGGTGTCGCTCAGGGCTTATTATGAACAGGAAGGCCAACAGGAGGCCGCCGACTCCGTCACGCTCCGCATCCTGCTCAACCGCAACACTTCGCAGGAAGCCCGTGTGGCTATCATGCGTCAGGAGGTGAACGACAGCGAGGAGGCCGGAGGTGACAGCACACGCGTACTCCACCTCTTCCGTCAACTGATGACACTCCCGCTCAAGGACGGCGACCTGCCCTTCCTCTATGCCGCCTATATGGAGATGAAGAAGATGCCCGAGGACAGCATCAAGACCGTGCTCGACCGGGTCATACAGCTCTCGCCCGACAACGCCCCTGCCCGACTGCGGCTGGTGGGCTATGCCTGGAAGCGTGAGCGGATGGCCGACGTTATCAGCCTCTGCGAGGCGGCCCGGCAATATAATCCCGACAACATCGCTTTCTATTATTTTGAAGGCATGGCTTGCTTCCGCCAGGACGACAAGGCCCGGGCACTCGACATCTTCACGCGTGGCGTGAAGGCGGCCAATCCCAAGAGCGACCCCTCGCTGATGGCCGACACCTATGGCTTCATCGCCGAGATACAGGCGCGCGCCAATCGCATGAAGGAGGCTTTTGCCGCTTATGACTCCTGCTTGCAGTGGCGTCCAGATGACCCTTTCACACTCAACAACTATGCCTACTTCCTCTGCCTGACGGGCCAGCAGCTCGACAAGGCGGAGCGCATGAGCCAGAAGGCGGTACAGGCCGAACCCGACAACGCCAACAGCTTGGACACATATGCCTGGATACTCTTCCTCCAAAAGCGTTATGCCGAGGCGCGTATCTATATCGACCAGGCCTTGAAGAACGATACTGACCACAGTGCCACCGTACTGGAGCACGCCGGCGACATCTATGCGCTCAACGGCGACATAGACCGGGCGGTGAGCTTCTGGCAACAGGCCGACAAGGCCGAGCCGGGCAACAAACTGTTGGCAAGAAAAATAAAACAAAGAAGATATATTAAGCAAAGATGAAAAAGACAGGTTTTCTGAAAATTGCGCTGATGGCGTTTGCCATGGCCCTCGTGTCGTGTAAGACCCAGACATCAGTGCAGCGGCCCACCAGCGGGAAAACAACTGAGCAAAGTTCCAACGCACAGTTGCAGACGCTCCACAAAGTGACCGACAACGCACAGTATGCCAAGTGTATCACGTCGAAAATACGCTTTAAGATTAATCTGGACGGCAAGGAATTCTCTCTGGGTGGCAACCTGAAGATGAAGCGCGACGATGTGATCCGCCTCCAGCTCACGGCCATGGGCTTTATTGAGGCCGGACGAATGGAGTTTACCAAGGATTATGTGCTGGTCATGGACCGTCTCAACAAGCAGTATATTAAGGTGAACTATGACCAGGTGGACTTCCTGCGGCAGAGCGGACTCAACTTCTACTCGTTGCAGGCCTTGTTCTGGAACGAGCTCTTCTTGCCCGGCACCAGCCACCTGACAGACGAGTCGCTCAAGAACTTCACCGTAGACCTTGCCGGCAACGCCACCGACATCTCACTGGCCAAGGGACGGCTCAAGTATAACTGGCAGGCCGACAAGGCCAGCAACCTCATCCGCCGCTTTGACGGCTCGTATGCCGACAAGGCCACCGGCACAGTCAAGATAGACTGGGCATACGGCACATTCAAGCCCATGGGGTCCAAGAAATTTCCATGCCAGAACACCATCACTGTCACCCTGCCCGGTAAATCCATCGCGGTAGACCTGCAGCTGAACAGCCCCAACAACGACAGCGACTGGGAGACGCGTACCGAGGTGACCTCCAAGTACCGCCAGGTGACGCTCGATGAAATCATCAAGAAGCTGTCGGCCTTCTAATGGGGGGCACAGCAAGCATTTACTTCGTAATCCGTCCGGTTGGCACCTGTCGTGCCGCCGGTTTCCATAAACAGACAATCATGAGAAAGCTCTTCCTCTATCTTTTCGTCTCGCTGGCTTTCCTCTCTGCCGGCGCACAAAACCGGAAGACTGCGGCCAGACGCCAACCCGCGTCGGCTAAGGTGAACAAAAAGCAGCCGGCCAAACGCCAGCCGGCCGCCAGGGGGCGTGCCGCCAAAAGCAAGACACCGGCCCGACAGCCCGCCGTGACCAACGCCTCTATCAGGGGGCTGAAGAACCAGAGCGCACAAATCAAGAAGAACATACGCGAGCAGGAACAGCGGCTCCGCACCAATGAGCGCGACGTGAAGCAGCGCCTGCAGAACCTGATGGTCATCAACACCGAGATAGACGACAAACGCAAGACGATAGACACCATCCGTCATGACATCCACCGCCTCAACGGCAATATCGGACAGCTCAACGGGCAGTTGCGCAATCTTCAGGCCGAACTGGAGGAGCGCAAGCAACGTTATGTCAAGTCGATGCGTTATATGCACCATAACAATTCGATACAAAACCAGCTGATGTTTATCTTCAGTGCCAAAAACTTCACCCAGATGTTTCGCAGGATGCGCTTCATGCGGGAGTATGCCAACTACCAGCGGGCACAGGGCGAGATGGTGAAGGTCAAGCAAGGCGAGGTGACCCGCAAGCACATGCAGCTCACCGCCGTGAAGCAGCAGAAACACACCCTGCTCAACAAGGGTGAGCGTGAGCGCCGCAACCTGGAGGGCAAGCAGGTGGAACAGCAGCAGGTGGTGACCTCCCTGCAAAAACAGCAGAAAACCATCCAGAGCATCATCGCCCAGCAGCGCAAGAAGGATGAGGCCATCAACGCGCAGATTGACCGGCTGGTGGCCATCGAGGTGGAGAAGGCGCGCCAGCGCGCCATCGCCGAAGCCAAGCGTAAGGCCGAGGTCCAGCGCAAGGCGGCCGAGGAAGCCCGGCGGCGCAAGGCGGCCGAACTGGCCCGCAAGAAGGCGGAGGCCGAGGCGGCAGCCCGTGAGAACGCCCGCCGTATAGCCGAGGCCAAGGCCCGTGAGGAACAGGCCAAGGCGGCAGCCAGGGCCGCAGCCCGGAAGGATGCCGAGGAGCGGGCCGCCGCAGAGCGGGCCGCCCGCGAGGCTGAGAATGTGCGCCGGGCCGCCGAGCGCAAGGCGGCTGCCGAGGCCCGCGAGCATGAGCGGGAGGTGGCCGAGGCCCGGAAAGAGCAGCAACAGGCTGCCCAAGTGCCCACGATGGACACCGAAGACCGTCGTATCAGCGGCAGCTTTGAGAGCAACAGGGGGCGCCTGCCCATGCCTATCACGGGTGGCTACCGCATCGTGAGCCACTTCGGACAGTATAACGTGGAGGGCCTGTCAAATGTGCGTCTGGACAACAAGGGCATCAATATCCTGGGTGGAGCGGGAGCTAAGGCCCGCAGTATCTACGACGGTGAGGTGAGTGCCGTGTTCAGTCTGGGCGGCACCACGGGCGTGATGGTGCGCCACGGCAGTTATATCTCCGTGTATTGCAATCTCTCCTCGGTCAGCGTGCATCGGGGGCAGCACGTCAGCGCGCGCCAGGTGCTCGGCACCGTGGGTCAGGACAATATCCTCCAGTTTCAGCTTCGCCGGGAGAAGGCCAAGCTCAATCCTGAGGCATGGCTGGGACGGTAGGGCTATGATGCCGGTGTCATGCAGCGATACTGGTGGAAATCATTCCTGGCCGGCTGGCTTTGGCGCAGGAAATACCAATAGCCAACACGGTCTGTATGTTTCCAAAAGAATCCCCCCAGTGCGGTTTCCCGACCGTACTGGGGGGATTCTTTTAGGCCTTATGTTTAAATTCGTTCAACCTGTACGGTTGAAAGAGATGTCGTAATATAAAAATATTTCATGCTTGCATAAAGCTACCTTCGGAGCGGCTAAAACGGCTGAAATGAGAAAATTGCCTGATTACGAAGAGAAACCTGCCAAGTTTCTCCTCGAAATCAGGCAACTTT
>CALGHW010000251.1 GCA_937916075.1 uncultured Prevotella sp. | reverse complement strand
CCAGAAAACGGCAGGAGCGCGGCTTGTATTTCTGCCGTTTCTATGCTCGTTTCTCGCTGATTTCCGCTACCTTTGCAAACACATATCATATTCATTAAAATAGATACAAACATGACGATTGGAGACAGAATACCTGAGGTTCTTGGCATCGACCAAGACGGACACGAGATAAAGGCAAGTGACTATCGCGGACGCAAGATTGTGCTTTACAGCTATCCCAAGGCCAACACCAGCGGATGCACTGCCGAGGCCTGCTCCTTACAGGCCCACCAGCAAGAGCTGGCCGCTGCCGGTTATGCGATAATCGGTGTGAGCAAGGACAAGCAAGCCACCCAAAAGAAATTTGCGGAAACGAAAGGCTTGCACTTTCCGCTTATTGCCGACACGGAAACCACCCTGTTGCAACAACTCGGATGCTGGGGCGAAAAGGTTACTTGCGGACGCAAAACCATCGGCATCCTCCGCACCACCTATCTCGTGAATGAGGATGGCGTGATTGAACGAATCTTCACGCCCAAGGAAATCAAGACCAAGATACATGCCGAACAAATCCTAAACGAGATCCAGGCGTAATGACGAAATCACCGGTATATACCGAACTCAGCCTGTTTCCTGAGGAAGCGGAGGACATGCAAGAATCATCGGCCACAAGTCAAACCTATGACCTGACAGACTTGTTTGAAAGGCTTGCCCGGTCCAGCTTCCGCAGCCGGTTTCACCTGACGAGGAAGGACAAGGAGTATATCGCCGAGAAAGGACTGGACACCATCCGCCGGCACGCGGCCGACTTCGTGGCCAAGCGACTGGCTCCTGCCGTGATACCAAATGACGGCAAGCAAACGCCGATGCGGGGGCATCCTGTATTTTTGGCCCAACACGCCACCGGCTGTTGCTGCCGGGGATGCTTCGCCAAATGGCACCATATCCCGGCCGGAAGGCAACTGACCATGGAAGAACAACAATATGCCGTGGCCGTGCTGATGGCTTGGATAGAAAAAGAGCTTGGCCCGGTGGCATCGTCGGCCACAAGACAGGCCTGAAAATATGAAACGCAATAAGACTAACAAATCATGAACAAACAAGAAAAAGACCCTATGGCTTGGGAGGTGCTGGAGAGTGAGTATCTCTACAAGCAACCATGGCTGACGGCCAGACGTGAGCACGTCAAGTTGCCCACTGGTGCGGAAATCCAAGATTTCTACGTGTTGGAATATCCTGAATTCTGTAATGTCATCGCCATCACCCGGGAAGGCAAGTTCTTGATGGAGCGCCAATACCGCCACGCACAACAACTGACCGCCATCGAGATTCCGGCCGGATGTGTGGAGAAAGGCGAAGACCCCATGGAGGCTGCCAAACGCGAACTGTATGAGGAAACGGGATATGGCGGCGGAGAGTGGTCGAAGCTGATGACAATCAGTCCCAACGCCGGAGCCTGCACCAACTACAGCCACACCTTCGTGGCCACGGGCGTGGAGAAGGTGTCCACCCAGCATCTGGAGGAGTCGGAAGATATCAAGATTGTGCTCCTGGACCAAGACGAGGTAGCCCGGATGCTGAAGAACGACGAGTTTCACCAGGCCATGATGGCGGCGCCACTCTGGAAATATTTCGCCATGAACAAACTGATATAAAGTGACAAAACAAACTATGACACATGAGACAATAGCCCGGCTGATGCAGGCCATGATACGGTATGACCGGGGCGACGCAAAGCGCATCCAGCACTTTGTAAAGGTACACGACTTCGCACGCACCATAGCCCTCGCCGAAGGCATGGAGACCGAGGATCGCCTTGTACTTGAGGCGGCTGCCATCCTGCACGACGTGGGTATCCATGAGGCCGAGAGGCGATACGGCAACTGCAACGGCAAACACCAAGAAGAGCTGGGACCGGCCGAGGCGCGGAAGGTGTTGGCCGGTATCGTGGAAATCACACCCCAACAGACGGAAAGGATTTGCTGGCTGATAGCCCATCACCACACCTATACCGATGTCAATACCCTTGACCACCGCATCTTGCTGGAGGCCGACTTCCTGGTCAACTCCTTTGAGGACAACATCTCAAAGGAGGGTATCGTCGCTTTCCGTGAGCATGTGTTCTGCTCGCCATCGGCCATCGCCATGCTGAATGACATGTGGAACTTGGTGTAAAACACAGACAGGATGATGTTACGATTGACCTATATCTTCCACAGTTGCTTTGTGCTGGAGACCGACAGGTGCATCCTGGTATTCGACTATTGGATGGACCCGTCGGGCTTCATGCCGCAAATTCTCATGTCAGGCAAGAACAAACCGGTCTATGTCTTTGCCAGCCACTTCCATGAAGACCATTTCAACAAAGATATTTTCGGATGGAGAACTGCCCATCCTGCCACCCGCTATACCTATATTCTTTCCAAGGATATCCGGAAGCACCGCCGGGCCCGAAAGGAGGAGGCTGACGTGTGGTTGGCCAAGGGTGGTATTTGGCAGGACGAAAATATCCGGGTGACGGCCATGGGCAGTAATGATAGTGGCGTGAGCTGGATGGTGGGGATGGGCGGTTTGCGTGTCTTTCATGCTGGCGACCTCTGCAACTGGTATGCTCGATTCCTGACCGACGGCACTCCCGAAAAGTTTGTTGACAGTGAGGAGTTCGGGAGAATCGACCCTGTGGCCGAGGAAAAACGCTTCTTGGGTGAACTGAAAGATA
>CALGHW010000250.1 GCA_937916075.1 uncultured Prevotella sp. | reverse complement strand
TCGACAATGCTGTTTTTGCCCATGGGCAGGTCGGGCACAAGCTCCGCCGGCAAGTACTCCACACTTTCCACCTGGCCGTCGCCGTCGAGCGGCAACAGCGCATTGAGCAGACTGATGAGCAAATCTTTATGCTCGCCGAACACCTTCTTGAAGGTGAGATCGGCTTTCGGGTCGAGGTATCTCATTTTATTGCAAAAATGGGGTTAAACACTGAATGATGTCGCTAAGATACAACATTTATGGCAGACGGCAAAGGAAAACGGTGAAGACTTTGTCACTTCTTTCTGCCCCGGCCTACTTTCCCCCTTTCATTCTGTTACAGTTACGGCAAAGCATCTGGCAATTATCGGCAACGGTAGTGCCACCATCGCACCAGGGCCTGATATGGTCGGCCTCCATCTCTTCCAACTCAAAATGCTTGCCGCAGTGCGGACAGACGCCTTCCTGCCGCTCGTAGGCTTCGCGCTTCTGCTTCTTGTCGAAGGTGCGGAAGCTCAGGTTGCGCTGGTCGCCGCTAAGCACATAGCGGTAAATGCCCGATTTCTTCATGATCTCGTCATCCTCCATGAGATTGTGGATTTGCTGCTCAAGCAGGTCAGTATCGTATATTCCACTGCCAAACTCGTCGAACATCGGGCCCCAGTCGAGTCCTTTCATCTCCTTGCGATATGTCGTGAATGTCGACTTTACCCAGGTGATGACTTGTGAGAAGTAAGCCCACAGTTGGTTGGCGTTAGGGTCTTTCTGATGCAGGGCCATATACTTGTCGATGGGTGCGGAGTCGGAAATGCCATCATGTCGTGCCGCCCACTTCAATACTGTCTCAAGGTAAGCCTGCTCTTCGAGTTTGCCCGTCATGTATTCGTTTGCCATTTTATAGGCGGGACACATATTCTTGCTAAAATGGCGTCGTGCGTCAGTGATAAAAGGCCCTACATACACGGCATTGCGCAACTCCTGGTCCAAGAGTTTTTCACCGGCAATGTTTATCACGCGAAACCAGTCGAGCTTCTCCTTGTCCGTACCGTCGCAGAAATACACCGTCAGCTTGTAGTCAAGGAAACGCTGTTTTTCCTTCTCCGTGAGATTGTCGAAGTACAACACGGGGCGGTCTTTGTCTACAATGTTGAAGGCGTGCTGGTAGTATTCGCAGATAGACAGTGTGCGCTGCTGTCCGTCTATCATCTCGAATGTGCCGTCATCGGCAACACTCCAATACATGATATTGAGCGGGAAGCCCTTCAATATTGTTTCAATCACGGCTTGTTGCTGCTTCAGGTCGTAGCGGAACTCACGCTGATAGGGCGGACGGATATTTAATTTGCCACCATAGCCATAAACTCCTTCCGTAGGAGAATTGACGTAGCCGGATATAAGGTCACGTATTGAAATAGATTTGAGTTCGATGTTCATGATTCTGTTTTTATTTCTTATACTTAATGAAAATACGGGCATACGTGTTTTTGCCGTTAATCAACGGGCGGGCATCCTTCTCGCCCTTAAATGGAATTCCTACTATATCAGCATTGTAGCCAGCAGACGCACTCAAGCCTAAGATACAGAATTGCTCTGGATTATATTTAGCGAGAAATGTTATAGGTACTCCCATTACTCCATCATAATCAGATGGAATGTCAGCCGTTTTATTTACGTTTATTGCATCATAGTTATCATATTTTGGATAATCTTCTGGAGTATAAGTCTTATATAAGATTAAATCCTCATGACGCTTTTGAATATCAAGATTTGTGTACCAGCAAATATTTCCCAAGCTCCTCCATTTCAATCCTTTGGAATCAATCCAAAACCGTGTCGCTCTTTCTTCTGAATTTGCAGGAACTCTAAATGACATATCCCCAGATTTGTACCCGAGCCACACTTTGTTGTCTTTTATCAGATGGAAAATTTCTTTGTACGTAGCATTGTTTTGATTCCCTATTATCAAGAATTTCTTCCCATACTCCATCAACTGCCCCACATACTCCCTAAACAGTGAGAACGGAGGATTAGTCACCACGATGTCAGCTTCCTTCAACAGCTCGATACATTCATTACTGCGGAAGTCACCGTCGCCCTTCAGTGGTTTGACGCCAATATCTTCGGCAGTAGGGATATGGTTGCCGTTCTTGTCGCCATCATAAACGAGATACACGGCCTGTTCGCTTTGGTTTTGGCTGAACAGATCCATGTCTTGGTTTTTATAACAAGTGGTGATGAGGCGTTTCAGTCCGAGGAACTCGAAGTTGTAGGCGAAATACGTGAAGAAGTTACTCACGCGAGGGTCATCGCAGTTACACAGCACCGTTTTTCCGCGAAAGTGCTCACGGTAGTGGCGCAGCTCATTGTTGATGTCCTCAAGTTGGGTGTAGAATTCGTCTTTCTTGGCAGCTTTTGCCCTGTCTATGCTTCTTTTTGCCATAAACGTATAGAATTGATAGTTATGTGAAAGTAAAGAGCACGAACTATCAATCACGCCAAGACGCAAAAAAGGGCGTGATGCTCCTTATTGCGTTCAGCTATGAGGCAGCCTCGGAATGGA
>CALGHW010000249.1 GCA_937916075.1 uncultured Prevotella sp. | reverse complement strand
TGGGCGAGAGTGTAGGGGTGCCCGTCTATGCTGAACCCGACAACAAAGATGTCGTGGAGATTGCCCATAACGCTATCCAGGAGGCCAAGGCCAAGGCTTACGACGTGGTCATCATCGATACCGCTGGCCGTCTGGCCATCGACGAGCAGATGATGAACGAGATAGCCACCCTCAAGGAGGCGGTTAATCCCGATGAGACGCTTTTCGTGGTGGACTCTATGACCGGTCAGGATGCTGTCAATACAGCTAAGGAATTCAATGATCGGCTTGACTTTGACGGTGTGGTACTGACCAAGCTCGATGGAGACACACGCGGTGGTGCTGCGCTGTCTATCCGCACGGTGGTCACCAAGCCTATTAAGTTTGTAGGAACGGGCGAGAAGATGGAAGCCATCGACGTGTTCCATCCCGACCGTATGGCCGACCGTATTTTGGGTATGGGCGACATCGTGAGCCTTGTGGAGCGTGCCCAGGCACAGTTTGACGAGAAGCAGGCCAAGGAGCTGGAGAAGAAAATCAGAAAGAACAAGTTTGACTTCAATGACTTCATGGCCCAGATTCAGCAAATCAAGAAGATGGGTAACATCAAGGACCTTGCTGCCATGATTCCCGGTGTAGGCAAGGCCATCAAGGATGTGGACATCGACGACAATGCTTTCAAGAGCATCGAGGCCATCATCAGCAGTATGACTCCCAAGGAACGCTCCAATCCGGAAATCATCAACCAGAGCCGCCGCATGCGCATTGCCAAAGGTTCAGGAACCAATATTCAGGAGGTAAACCGACTGTTGAAACAGTTTGACCAGATGCGCAAGATGATGAAGATGGTGACGGGCATTTCCAGTAGCAAAATGATGCAGATGGCCGCTGCCATGAAGAATATGAAGGGCGCCATGCCCAAGATGTAAAAACATAAAAACAAGCGTTATCATGATGCAGCTGATAGACGGAAAGGCCACTGCGGCCCAAATCAAGGAAGAGATAGCCGAGGAGGTGAAGCGGATAGTAGCCGCCGGAGGCAAGCGCCCTCATCTGGCCGCCGTGCTGGTAGGGCACGATGGAGGCTCGGAGACCTATGTGAAAAACAAGGTAATAGCCTGTGAGGCATGTGGCTTCAAGTCCTCGCTGGTGCGCTTTGAGGAGACGGTGAGCCAGGAGGAACTCTTGGCCTGTGTGGACAAGCTCAACCACGATGATGATGTGGACGGATTCATCGTGCAGCTGCCCTTGCCCAAGCACATTGACGAGCAAAAAGTTATCGAGGCTATCGACTACCGTAAAGATGTGGACGGATTCCATCCCGTCAATGTGGGACGGATGGCCATCGGACTTCCGTGCTTCATCTCGGCCACCCCACTGGGTATCCTGACCTTGCTGCGCCGTTATAAGATAGAGACCAGCGGCAAGAAGTGTGTCGTGCTCGGACGAAGCAACATTGTCGGTAAGCCCATGGCTCAGCTGATGATGCAGAAGCAATACGGTGACGCTACAGTGACCGTCTGTCACAGCCATTCGAAAACGCTGAAACAGGAATGTCGGGAGGCAGATATCATTATCGCTGCTATTGGCCGTCCAGACTTTGTGACGGCCGACATGGTCAAGCCAGGGGCTGTCATCATCGACGTGGGCACAACACGGGTGCCTGACGCAACCCGAAAAAGCGGTTTCCGTCTCAATGGCGACGTGAAGTTCGCAGAAGTGGCGCCTCTGTGCTCCTATATCACGCCAGTGCCTGGTGGTGTAGGCCCAATGACCATCTGCTCACTGATGAAAAACACATTGGCGGCTGGTAAAAAAGAATATTATCAATAAGCACAATACAATGACTGC
The DNA here is from genome assembly GCA_937916075.1 of uncultured Prevotella sp. Classification (GTDB taxonomy): domain Bacteria; phylum Bacteroidota; class Bacteroidia; order Bacteroidales; family Bacteroidaceae; genus Prevotella. The sequence goes on along the minus strand of CALGHW010000249.1, from coordinate 206 downwards.
CGAAGAGTATTACAGGATAGGCAACCAGTACCGACAACAAGGCAACTGGCAGGAAGCCATCAATCATTATATTGCCGCTATCGAGCTGGATGCTGAAAGCCCGGCAGTTGAGGCTAAGGCGATGCTCGACGACATATTAAACTTCTACAACAAGGATGCCTACAATCCCTGATTGAGGAAAAAAGAAACAGAAAGGAACTGCTTTA
>CALGHW010000248.1 GCA_937916075.1 uncultured Prevotella sp. | reverse complement strand
TCATAGCCGAGCGTGGTCTTGTTCATGAGGATGTACATGGCGACGGCAAACAGGATCGCCACGAGGATGCCGGCGTTGGCCGATAGGGCCAGTCCCTTGGCCGACATCAGGAATCCTCCTTCGCGTCCGCCCAGCTGGAGGGGCATGAAGAAGAGCATGTTGGCAAACAGCGATGTGAATGCCAGGATGAGGATGCACTGTATGTAGTTGGCGTCGGGGCTGAGCACCAGCAGGATGAAGAATATCTCCAGGGCCGATGTCACCCGGCAGGCCAGTTCCAGTCCGACGGCCAGGATGAAGGTGCGCCGGTTTTGGTTGTGCAGGGCCGCTATTTGTGTGTCGATGGTGTCGAGTTGCTCCTTGTGGCGGTCAAAGAATCCCTGTGCCCATTTCTTGACCATCGGGAAGCGGCGCAGCAGGTTCATGCAGCGCACGGTGATGCCCTTCTTGTATCCCTTGAGGAAAAACCAGATGGCCAGTATGCAGAAGGATGCCACGGCGGTGAGCAAGATGCCCATGCCCACGTTTAGGGGTTGGGTGAGCACATAGAGCACGCACGACAGCAGCCAGAACCAGAAGTGCGAGAAGATATGGGTCATGGCGTAGAGGATGACCGACGATGAGGCCCGCTCCGTGCCAATCTTCGGTGACAGTGACATGATGCGGTAAGGCTCGCCGCCCATCAGTCCGCCGGGGGTGGCGTAGTTGAGTGCGAAACCGCTCACCGTCACTTTATACAGCCACCAGAATCCTATCTCCGGCTTCTTGTTGTCGTCCTTGTGGCGTGTGCTGTTGACGATGACATACCAGGCCGACGTGTTGAAAATATAGAGGAAGAACCACAAGGCCACCACGGCTCCAAACCAGTAGCCGGCCCGTTGCAGTCCGTCCCATACCTGGACAAAGTCGAGCTGTGTCACCATCAGGATGAGCACTGCTATTCCGAAGATGAAGAAGCCGTTCTGATATTTCTTTTTCATTTACGCTTCCTTGGGTCCTTCTTGGGGGGCTGCTGCCGGTTCTCCGTGTTCTTTGGGCTTCTCGGTGTTGGCCGGCTTGCGCCGTTCTTTAGGAGCCTCGGTGTTGGCCGGCTTGTTGTTGTCGTGGCGCGGCTTGGGCACGGCAAAGCGCACCTTCTCGCTCTCGTCGCGCTTCTCGTGGTAGAGCTTGGGCAGCGGGTTCTCCAGTGGCTCGTCATAGTTCTGGCGGTTGCGGAACACGTCGATGGCCGTATAGATGGCCTGTCGGAACGAGTTGACGTCGGCGATGCCCTTGCCGGCAATGTCGTAGGCGGTGCCATGGTCGGGCGAGGTGCGCACGATGGGCAGTCCGGCTGTATAGTTCACTCCATTTTCCGAGGCCAGGGCCTTGAAGGGAGCCAGCCCCTGGTCGTGGTACATGGCCAGCACACCGTCAAACTTGGTGTACATGCCGCTGCCGAAGAATCCGTCGGCGGGGTAAGGGCCGAAGGCCTGGATGCCTTCCGCCTCCAGCTCTTCGATGGCGGGGATGATGACCTCGCCTTCCTCTTTGCCCACCAGTCCCTCGTCGCCGGCATGTGGGTTGAGTGCCAGCACGGCGATGCGTGGGTTGGAGATGCGGAAGTCACGCTTCAGACTGTTGAAGAAGATGCGCGACTTCTCTATGATGGCCTCCCGGGTGATGGCCTGTGCCACGTCCTTGATGGGCAGGTGGGTGGTGACGAGTGCCACGCGCAGTCCCTCGTTCATCAGGATCATCAGTGCCTTGTGGCCTTCGCCCACGCAGTCTTCGATGTATTCGGTGTGTCCGCAGAAGTGGAACAGGTCGCTCTGGATGGTCTTCTTGTTGATGGGGGCGGTTACCAGCACGTCGTAGAGTCCCGACCGGTAGTCGGTCATGGCTCTGTCGAGTGCCTTTAAGGCTGCCTCGCCGGCCTCCTTGGAGGGTTGTCCTATCTCCACCTTCACCTCTTCGTCAAACGTGGTGAGCAGGTTGACCCTTCCGTCCTTGGCCTCCTCGGCCGAGTTGATGATGCTGAAGTTGGTTTGCAGCTCGAGCATCTTCCGGTGATAGGCCGCCACTTTGGGTGAGCCATATATAATAGGTGTGCAAAGTTCCAGCAGTTCGGGATCCTCGAAGGTCTTGAGGATAATCTCGTAGCCGATGCCGTTGGTGTCGCCATGTGTGATGGCCACGCGTATTTTCTTGTCTTCCATATTGGGTTATGTTTTTTCTTTTAGGGTTTTATGGTTGATTCTTGGCTGGGGCCAGCGTGTAGAGTGCCGCCTCCAGTTGCTTGATTTTGTTTCGCTTCTTGCTTTCGGGCGCATAGACAAAGCCCTCGGCCACGATAACCTTTTTCCTTGCCGTGTCGATTATGGCGTGGCTCACAAACGGTCCGCCCATGGCGTCGCCTTCCATCATCCACAGCCCTCGGGTCACGAGCCGGGTGCGGCCGTGCTCGCGGGTGTTGCGTTGCAGGGGTGGCACCCGGCGTTCGGTGGCCATATACATGCCGGGCCGCTCGCCGGGTATGTTTTCCCGCATGATGCTGTCGCGCATGTCTAAGTAGTGACGTGCGTCGAGGCTGGTGCCGGGATAGGTGTACACGCAGAGGTTGCGCATGCCGGTCGGGGTGTTGTTAGACAGCCAGATGAAGTCGCGCCCCCGCTTGATGGCCGTCATGTCGGCCGGAATCCTGATGCGCCATCCTGTGATTTTTGCCACGGCCTCTTCGCCTTGGCGGAAGGAGTGTCGCTTGAGGTTGTCGGCCTCGGCGTTCAGCTCAAACCGGTCTATCAGTTGTGTCAGCAGGGGAGCCACTTGCCCCATGTCGGCCTTCATCCTTTCCGTGGAGGGCGTGTTGAGAGTCACGATGAGTTGCGGTTCGGCATAAACGTTCTTCTCATACCGGATGGCCGTCCGGGGGTATGTCTTTCCGATGCGGACTGTCACGATGCACCGTGCATAGCGGGTAGACTGGTTGAGGGCGGTCTGTGTGGCGTGTGACACCTGGCAGAGGCTCTCGCTCTGTGGCAGTCCTTCCACCTCTTCGGTCAGCACGCTGTCGGCCAAGGCCCGGGCTTCAGTGTTGTCCGTCATCAGCAACACCTCGTAAGGCTCGCCACCGCTTCTGGGCAGCAGGGACGGGTGGTCTCGGCATCCTGTGAGGACGGCAATACCTGTTGTTACACCTATTATTATGCGTATAAGCTTCCGGCAGCAGTCCATCTACTCGGTCTCGTGGTTTTTCTTGGCGGTAGACAACAGTCCGCAGGCGGCAAAGATGTCCTGTCCGCGGCTGGCCCGGATGGTGGTAAACACCCCGTGGGCCGTAAGATAGTCGCGCAGTGCTTCCATCTTCTGGTCGTCGGCTCCGTGCAGGTCAACATTAGGTATGGTATGAAACCGGATGAGGTTGACGCGACATTCCAGTCCGCTCACCAGTTTGACAATCTCCCGCGCGTGCAACATCGAGTCGTTCACGCCGCCAAAGACGATATATTCAAACGAGATGCGTCGCTGGTGGCTGAAGTCATACTGCTTGAGCAGTTCCACCACGTCGTGGATGGTCATCTGTCCTTCAGCCGGCATCAGTTGCCGGCGCTGTTCATGGATGGGCGAGTGCATGCTGATGGCCACGTGGCACTCACTCTCGTCCAGGAATCGTTTCAGCTTGTTTTTCACACCCACGCTGCTCACGGTGATGCGCTTGGGGCTCCAGGCGTATCCCCATTCGGCCGTCAGGGCCTCGGTGGCTCTGAGCACATTGTCGAGGTTGTCCATCGGCTCGCCCTGTCCCATAAACACGACATTGGTCAGTCGGTCGGCCTCGGGCAGGGCGTATATCTGGTTGAGGATGTCGGCGGCGGTCAGGTTGCCCTCGAATCCCTGCTTGCCGGTCTGGCAGAAGAGGCAGTTCATCTTGCATCCCACCTGTGACGACACGCATAGGGTGGCGCGGTCCTTGTCGGGTATGAACACCGTCTCCACAAACTTTCCGCTGGCGGTGGGGAATAGGTATTTCACCGTTCCGTCCACCGACCGCTGGCAGTCCAGCGGCTCCATGGCCCCCACGGTGAAAGCCTCCTTCAGCCGTTGTCGGTTGGTTTTGGAGATGTTGGTCATCTCGTCGATGTCCTTGACATGGCTTTCATATATCCACTTGGCTATCTGTTTGGCCGTAAATCCGGGCATGCCGAGTTCCGCCACGGCGTCTTTCATTTCGCCGAGCGTCATTCCGAGCAGTGTTCTCTTGCCGTTTTCCATTGTTTCTTTAGTCGCTTGTTATCTGCCTGGCCGGTGTTGTCAGCATGGGGTGTCCCTGCTTGTCAGTCGGCCAGGGCGTTCTTTTCAGGCTGCGCGAGTTGCGGTGGCAAGGGAAGGTGTATTTCCCGTTCCGCTTGTCGGGCTGGCAGCCTATTATCATGCAAAGATACGACAAAAGGGGGACAATACAAAGACTATTATTTATTTTTAATAATGTTCAAAAAATAACTTGACTTGTATGGTTGAGGATGGCAGCTTGCGCGTCACTTCATCTCTCCCACTGTCATGGATGTAATAAAGTAGTGTGTTTTTAATGATGTTTTTATTACATTTATTCTTGCCAAGAAAATAAAGTTGCCTGATTACGAAGAGAAAGTTGCCTGATTTCTGGGAGAAAGTTGGCAGGTTTCTCTTCGTAATCAGGCAACTTTCTCATTTCAGTCGTTTTTAGTGCTCCGAAGGAAGTATTGAACGAAGATGAAATATTTTTATATTTTAATACTTTGTCTTTCAATTGTACTCCCCGAAAATGTCTACCCGTATACGGTTGAGAAAGTAGTGGGGGGGGGAAAACACCTCACCCACTTGCCCTGTAAAAGATGAAGTGATGCGTAAGCAGCTAAAAATGTAAACATTCAAGATAGAAGTGCACAGTTTTTGCGTAGAGGAACATCCCTTCCG
>CALGHW010000247.1 GCA_937916075.1 uncultured Prevotella sp. | reverse complement strand
GGACAACTTCCTGAAACTGACTCGGTTGCACTTCTACGACAGCCTGCTCTTCCACCGGGTCATCCCTAACTTCATGATACAGGCCGGCGATCCCGCCAGCAAGCATGCCGAACCGGGCTATATGCTGGGCAACACGTCGCTCGACTATACACTGCCGGCTGAAATCCGGTTGCCGCAAATCTACCACAAACGGGGAGCCGTGGCCATGGCACGAGAGGGCGACGACGTAAACCCGGAACACCGCTCAAGCGGCAGCCAGTTTTATATCGTACAGGGCAAACGCCACTCTTCGGCCGTGGTGGAACGGGAACAGGAATATCTTGACTCGCTCTTCGGTGACAGCATCAAGATGACGCCACAGATGATTGAGACTTACCGCAAGGTGGGTGGCACGCCCCATCTGGACGGTACCTATACCGTGTTTGGCGAGGTGGTGGAAGGCATGGACATCGTGGACAAGATTGAAAAGGCCGACACCGACGACTATGACCGACCCATAGAGGATATCCGCATCCTGAAAGCCTCTATCGTCAAAGACTTGCCCGGACAGGCAAAGCCGAAGGAACGGTTCTCCCCGCACAACAAACGGACAAGCAACAAACGGACAGGCCGATGAATGTCATACCATGCCACAACACCAAAAGTGCAGCTTTCCGGAACTCATTCCGCGAAAGCTGCACTCATAAATGATATCAATAACTAAAAACCTTAAATATAAAAACCAGGACGGCGGTCTTCCACTGGTCATCACGACACCGCACTTATCCTTTTTTGTTATCCTTTCTTTCAATCTTTCTTTTACTACCTTAAAAATATAACTGCTACCTATTGAAGCGTCATTAACAATCTACTAACTAACCTTATGAACTAACTACCTATCTACTATCAATAACTTAAAACTTAAGTATCAACTATGTCTTTTTCTTTTTGACATCGCAAAGGTACGAAGGTTATCAATAGAGTGGAACACTTATGGCCAAGAAAATACAAAAAACCACATCGTTTTTGATATAAATCAAGCCTATTGTGTGCGAGCACAAATGTTTTGTGTACGAGCACAGCCTTAAAGCAGACACAATAGTGAATCACAATCCGACAGCAAGTGCCAAACGAGCGGCAACAAAAAACAGAAGAAATAATTTTGTCCTTCTATCATTTTACACTAACTTTGCCCTTCAGTTATGAAATTGAGAAAGATTGTAAACAGTACCATCAAGATATTGCTGCCGCTCCTGCTGGGCGGAGCCATACTCTACTGGATGTACCGGGGGTTCGACTTCAAGCGCATCGAGCACGTGGTCCTGCACGAGATGAACTGGACCTGGATGATTCTGTCCTTCCCTTTCGGCGTATTGGCCCAGGCCTTCCGCGGATGGCGGTGGCGCCAGACTTTGGAACCTGTCGGTGAAAAGCCCAGGACGGGCACCTGTGTCAATTCCATCTTCCTGTCATACGCAGCCAGCCTGGTGATACCGCGCATTGGCGAGTTCACCCGGTGTGGTGTACTGAAACGATACGACGGAGTGTCATTTGCCAAGGCCTTGGGCACTGTGGTCACCGAACGGGCCATCGACTCGCTGCTGGTCATGGTCGTGGCCGGCATCACACTGTTCTGCCAGTTCAAGGTGTTCATGACCTTCTTCAGTGAGACAGGCACCAGCATGGACTCTATCCTCAGCCGGTTTTCACCCACAGGATACGCCGTCACTGCCGTATGCGGTGTGGCTGTCCTGTTTCTGCTCCACTTCTTGCTGAAAAAGCTGTCTGTATATAATAAGGTAAAAGCCACGCTCAGCGGCATCTGGCAAGGGGTGGTCTCACTGCGCAAGGTGAGAAACATTCCTTTGTTTCTTTTTTTCACAATCGCTGTCTGGGCCTGCTATTTTCTCCACTACTACCTCACCTTTTTCTGCTTCGACTTCACGGCCCATCTGGGCATTGCCTGCGCCATGGTAACCTTCGTGGTGGGCAGCATTGCCGTATTGGTGCCCACACCCAACGGAGCCGGCCCCTGGCACTTCGCCGTCAAGACGATGCTTATCCTGTATGGCGTGGCCGACGAACAAGCCCTTTATTTTGTATTGATCGTACACACCATACAGACGATGCTTGTCATTCTCCTGGGAATATGGGCATGGGCATCACTGTCGTTCACGAGAAGAATACACCATACAGAACAAACCCAATAAAAAAAACACTGATAACTATGAGTGAAATCAAAAATCTGAAACCAGAATGCATCTGGCGCAACTTCGATGCGCTGACACAGGTGCCACGCCCATCGGGCCACCTTGAAAAGGTACAAAACTTTCTGCTCGACTTTGCCAAGCAGGCCGGTGTAGAAGCCTTCAAGGACGCAGGCAACAACATCGTGATGCGCAAGCCCGCCACTCCGGGCATGGAAAACCGCAAAGGCGTCATCCTGCAAGCCCACATGGACATGGTGCCACAGAAGTCGAAAGACAGCACACACAACTTCGAGACAGACCCCATCGAGACTTATATCGACGGTGACTGGGTAAAGGCCAAGGGCACCACACTCGGCTCGGACGACGGCATTGGCGTGGCCGCCATCATGGCCGTCATGGAGGACAAGACCTTAAAGCACGGCCCCGTGGAAGCACTCATCACCGCTGACGAGGAGACGGGTATGTATGGCGCCAACGACCTGCCCGAAGGCGAACTCAACGGCGACATTCTGCTCAACCTCGACTCAGAGACATGGGGCAAGTTTGTCATCGGAAGCGCCGGCGGCATTGACGTGACCGCCACACTGGAATTCAAGGAGGAAGAGGCCGAGCCCGGACTGACAGCCGTCAAAGTTGTGCTGAAAGGCTTGAAAGGCGGCCACTCAGGCTTGGAGATTCACGAGGGACGAGCCAATGCCAACAAGCTCATGGCACGCTGTGTGCGCGACGCCATCGCCAAGCAAGGCGCACGCCTGGCCACCTGGCACG
>CALGHW010000246.1 GCA_937916075.1 uncultured Prevotella sp. | reverse complement strand
CATAAAGTTCAAGCGAGCTTGACTTTCTGCATTCGATTTGCATTATCTTTGCATAAGATAAGCTGCGGCTATCTCATTTACAAAAATACAAAATGTTTGTCAAACGGCCATTCTTTTGACCGATAAAATATATAAAATACAAGTTTTATGGAATCTCATCATCTCCGTTTTGCCATTTTCGGCAATACCTATCAAACCAAGAAGTCGGCCTCTATCCGGCAGGTGCTGTCCTGTCTCAAGCGGCATGGGGCCGACGTGCTTATCGACAGCGACTACTATGCGTTCTTGCTGGCCACCGACCAGTTTGACATGGACGGAGTCCGGGTGTTTGAGGGGGATGCCTTCGATGCCGACTTTGTCATCTCGATGGGAGGCGACGGCACCTTCCTGAAGGCCGCCAGCAGGGTGGGTCCCAAGCAGATACCCATCATCGGCATCAACATGGGGCGACTGGGCTTCCTGGCTGATGTCAGTCCGGAGGAGATAGAGACGTGCATGCGGCTTATCTATAACAAGGAATATGTGCTTGACGGGCGTAAGGTCATCCAGGTGGAGGCCCAGAACACCGAGTTTGTCGGCCCGGCCTTTGCCCTCAACGACGTGGCCATCCTCAAGCGCGACAACGCCTCGATGATTACCATCCACGCTTCGGTCAACGGGGAGTATCTCACTACCTATGAGGCCGACGGCCTGGTGTTCAGCACCCCGACAGGCTCCACGGCCTATTCGCTCAGCAACGGTGGCCCCATCATCGTGCCCGGCACGTATGTCTTCTCCATGACGGCTGTGGCACCCCACAGCCTGAACCTCCGTCCCATTGTCTTCAACGACGACTCTGTCGTGACTTTCGACGTGGAGAGCCGGAGTCACAACTTCCTCGTAGCCATCGACGGACGGTCGGAGAAGTGCAAGGAGGGCACGCGCATCACGCTCTCCAAGGCCGACTACAAGGTGTATGTCGTGAAGCGTCGCGACAAAGACTACTTCAGCACGCTGCGCGAAAAGATGATGTGGGGAGCCGACGGGAGAAACTGACATGTATTTTTTACCCTCTAATCATGACGCATGAAAGGAATGGCGCATTACAAGTTATGCCTTAAGAAACTTTGGCAAGCCTGGAAGGGCAACCGGCTTCAGACGGCGCTCAACGCACTGACCGGACTGGCCGGCGTGGCGGTGAGCCTGGGCTCGGTGTGGGCCGTGCAGCGGGCCATTGACATTGCCTCGGGAGCCCGTGGCGGTGAGCTCTATGGAGCCGTGGCCATGATGGCCCTGCTGATACTGTGCGACTTTGCCCTCAACGTCGCCCGGGTGTGGATACGCAATATCTTGGGTGTCAAGGCGCAGAACATGATGCAACAGCGTATGCTCGAACGCCTCCTGAGGGCCGAGTGGCGGGGCAAGGAGACACGCCACAGCGGCGATGTCATCAACAGGCTTGAGACCGATGTCAGTACCGTGGTCAGCTTCCTGACCGAGACCTTGCCCAACACCCTGTCGGTCATCGCTCTCTTCCTTGGCGCCTTCCTCTACCTGTTGCAGATGGATGCCGTGCTGGCGCTGATTACGGTGGGCATCCTGCCGGTGTTTATCCTGCTGAGCAAGATTTATATGTCGCGTATGCGGAAATACACCCGCCAGGTGCGCGACAGCGACAGCCAGGTGCAGAGTATCCTCCAGGAGACCGTGCAGCACCGCATGCTCGTCAAGACTCTGGAGTGCGGACCGATGATGGTAGGACGGTTGGCCCGCGGACAGCTCACACTCCGCCAGCGTGTGCGCCGGCGCACCGCCTTCTCCGTCTTTTCTAATCTGATGCTCAACGCCGGCTTCTCCCTGGGCTATCTGGTGGCCTTTCTGTGGAGTGCCGTCCGCCTGAGCCACGGCACACTCACCTTCGGTGCCATGACAGCTTTCCTCCAGCTGGTTTACCGCATTCAGAATCCCGCACGCGACCTCACCAAGCTGGCCCCGGCCTTTGTGTCGGTGTTCACGGCCGTAGAGCGGCTGATGGAACTGGAGGAGCTGCCCGAGGAGCAGCAGGGCGACCCTGTGGTGATGCGGTCGCCGTGCGGCGTGCGGCTCAACCACCTCACTTATGGCTACGATGATGCGCCCGATGATGTCATCACCGACCTCTCATTCGACTTTCGTCCGGGGTCCTGTACGGCCATCCTTGGCGAGACGGGAGCCGGCAAGACCACCCTCATCCGGCTCATGCTGGCCCTGGTGCGTCCGCGGAGTGGCTCGGTGGAGCTGTATGACGACCATGACGCTTGCGAGGTGTCGCCCCTGTCGCGCTGTAATTTTGTCTATGTGCCTCAGGGCAACACGCTCTTGAGCGGCTCGGTCCGTGATAACCTGCTATTGGGCAACCCGAAGGCCACGGAGCGGGAGATGCTCGACGCACTCCATCGGGCGTGTGCCGACTTTGTGGCCGACTTGCCCCAGGGGCTCGACACCTGTGTCACGGAGGGTGGCGGCGGACTGAGCGAGGGACAGGCACAGCGTATAGCCATCGCGCGGGCTTTGTTGCGCAACCGCAGTATCATGCTGTTTGACGAGGCCACCAGTGCACTCGATCCCGACACCGAGCGGCAGTTGCTCCGCCAAGTGCTCAGCGACAATAGCCACACCGTCATCTTTATCACCCACCGCATGGCCGTCACGGCTTATTGCGACCAGACGCTGCGGATTCTTTCAATCTCCGCAAAAAGGCAGTGAGTGGGGTGTCTCACCTCACACATAAAAAGAATAGTGGGCGCTGACGGGAAGACGGCTTGATAACGCTCCGTCTGAATCATGGCCAAGAAGTGCCTGAATTAGCCTGTTTTGTTGGCCATCTTAGAGCCAGTCACCAAGGTGACTGGCTCTAAAGTTGGCTATTTACAGGGCTAATGTGCCCCTGATGATTACTTAGTGACGCTAAAAAAATAACTTGGTACGATTTGAGTGAGAAAAATAGTTCAAAAATATGAGGTTCAAATCATATCAATTTATTTTTTCATCGTCACTTAAAACGCCGTTCTCCGAGCTTCGTAAATCCAGACTTCCATCTTGCCATAGGAAGTATCCACACACTTTTGCAGGTGCCCCGGCTTTTTTACCTGTTTTTATGGTTGAAAAGTGGAAACCGGAGGGCCTTTTACCCATTTTTACGGTTCGGCTAATTTGCCGGAAAAGCATTGTTTTCATACCTTTGCAGGGTCATTAGACAGAAAGTCGCATGGCGGTTTCGTTTGGGCCGCCACTCTCTTTTTCGTAGCCTGCGTCTGTGAAGATGAGGCCGAATATTTTTTGATTGAGACCAGAAAGTGGTAAGTATAGATTCAAGTTGCAGTGGATGGACAACGCATGCGGGTGTCCGGATTTTCAAGCAACTGTTGGAAGGTGACAGCGGTGCCCGCCTTGGCCGGGAGGTCATGGACGGGGTAGTGCCAGCGAAGTGATAGTGAATGGACAACAATAGGTATTTATCCCTTCCAGCAGGTTGTCAGGGCCGGACCGCAAGCAGCGTTATGCGTGTGTCTGTCTGACGTGCACCTCCCGAAAGTAGCCGCCAAGGATACTTACGGGAGGTGCTTTTTTTCAGCCCGTTTGTGACACTTGTTCTGCACTGATGGGCTGTTCTTTATATATTAAGGTGAAAATGTTAAATATTCAGAGAGAAGGTCAAAATGGCGGGAAAAGATTTGGAAGATAAGCTGGAAAGAACTACATTTGCAGTGTTCTATTAAAGTAGTACACTATAAATACAATCTCTTTCTTACATTCCGGGGTTGGACGTGGGAAATGCCTGACTCCCGGTAAACTAAAAAAACAGAAACAATTATGATAGAAGTAAGCAACATCCGGTTCAATTATGCAGGTTGCAAGGCCCGCATCTTTGATGACTTCAGCCTCACGCTGGAGCAAAACAATGTCTACGGCCTGCTCGGCAAGAACGGCACCGGCAAGTCGACCTTGCTGTATCTTATCAGCGGCCTGCTGCGTCCCGTACGCGGTACGGTCAAGATAGACGGTGTGGAGAGCCAGCTGCGGCGTCCCGACGTGCTAGGCGAGCTGTTTATCGTGCCCGAGGAGTTTGAGCTGCCCGCCATGTCGCTCGACACTTATGTCAAGCTCAACGAGTCCTTTTATCCCCACTTCAGTCGCGAGGTGCTCAACCAGTGTCTGCAAGACTTTGAGCTGCCGCTCGCCATGCGGCTCGACGAATTGTCGATGGGACAGAAGAAGAAGGTGTATATGAGCTTTGCCCTGGCCTCGGGCACCCGGCTGCTCCTGATGGACGAGCCCACCAACGGACTAGACATTCCCTCGAAGAGCCAATTTCGCAAGGTGATAGCCCGCAGCATGACCGCCGACCGCACGCTCATCATCTCTACCCACCAGGTGCACGACGTGGAGCAGCTGCTCGACCATATCATTATCCTCGACCGGCACCGCCTGTTGCTCAACGCGTCGGTGGCCGACCTGTGTGACCGCTATGTCTTCGACTTCTGCAAGCCGGGCGAACAGGCTGACGACGTGATTTATGCCGAGCCTTCACTCCAGGGCAATGCCATTATCAGGCCGCGGCGAGAGGGAATGGAAGAGAGTCAGCTCAACCTCGAACTGCTGTTTGACGCCGTGGCGTGCGGAAAGCTGCAAGATGCTGGCAAATAAATAATTATCGAGTTATCAACAATGTTTATAAACCTATTGACAGAAAGGAAAACAAGTTATGAGCAACACATTTGACCGTCAACGCTTCGTGAATACCATCAAGCTTGACATAGCCACCAACTGGCGGCGTTTTTCCAAACTCTTCTTTGCGGCCATGGCCGGATTATCCGGTCTGTTTCACCATCAATGCCCGGAATGTGGGCAGTGCCGATGAGTTCGGTGATATGATATGGGGCATGGTGGCCATGAGCTACGTGGTGCTTGGCATACTGCTGTGCATGTCGGGATGCTACCTGTTTAACAACATGAAGACCAAGCAGAGCCGCATCACCTTCCTGGCTTTGCCGTCGTCCAACCTGGAGAAATTTCTTTCGCGCTACCTGATGACCACCGTGGGTATGGTCATCACAGCCCTGGCCGCCCTGCTGGCCGCCGACGTGCTCCGCATGCTGTTCGGGTGGATTATCGGTGTGCACTATTGGGACTCCGTGTTCCTCAAGTTTTTTGGATGCTTGTGGATGCTTCCCCAGGCGATAGGGTCTGAGCCCACGGTCGTGGTGAATGGCATGGCGCAATCCCTGTTTGCCTATCGCTGGCTTTGGCTCGTCCTGTTTCTCTCATGGATGCTGGTCTCACATGCCGAGTTTATGCTGGGCGGCACGGTGTTCCGCCGCCATGCGATGCTGCTCACGATACTGTCGATGATGATACTGAGCAGCATACATTTTTTGCTGTGGCCCTTCCATACCTCCTGGGTAGACCTGATGTTTGTCGGCATGGACCGCAAGCCCGGCTTTGACGGGGGGATGCCAGTCGGCCTATTCCTGACCGTCGCGGTTAACCTCGCCATCACTGCCTTCTGCTATTGGGCTTCATTCAAGCTCTTCTGTCGCTCGCAAGTAATCAGCCGTAAATGGACCAACCTATGATATTCAGCAACGATAAAGCCATATACGTGCAGATGGCCGACCGCCTCTGCGACGAGATACTCTCCGGCAAGTATCATGACGACGACCGCATACCGAGTATCCGGGAGTATGCCGTGATGCTGGAGGTGAACACCAATACGGCCGTGAAGGCCTTCGACAAGCTGGCCCGCGACGGCATCATCTACAACCGCCGCGGCCTGGGCTACTTTGTCAAGGGCGGCGCCAAGGACTTGATTATGGCTGAGCGGCGCCAGGAGTTCATGGACCAGCAGCTGCCCGACCTCTTTCGCAACATGCGGCTGCTCGGCATCAGCATGGACGACGTGGTCCGGGTGTGGAACGGGGAATGAGAAAAGACGAAAGTAAAAAAGTGATGAAAAAGAAAGAGCGGTCTGCCTTCACAGGTAGACCGCTCTTTTTACTAAGTTATTATCTTTAACTTTAGTCAAAAATGCGTATGAAAACGCCAAACATAAACAATGATTACCTTAATAAGTTAAACTAAACGAAAGGAGTTATCTCACGATAACCTTATGTGTCTTCACGTCACCGTTGTCATACACCTCCCGGATGATGTTGATGCCCTTGGCGGGCTCGGCGAGGCGTGTGCCGTTGATGCTGTAGATGAGGCGCTGCTTGAGGTTGCCGTGGCCCGGATGGTCGGTGGCGATGTCACGGATGCCTGTCACTTCGGCCGACTTCTTGCCGGCGTTCATGATGTAGATATCCATCACCATCACACTTGAGAAGTTGGCCTGCAGCTTCACGAACACCTCGTCGGTGCCCTCATAGCTGCACGTGTTCTTCTTGATATAGCGCTGGGTCTTGGCAAAGGCCACGGTGTCGAGCTTCACCCAGCTTGCGGCGTCGGTGGTGTCGGTGGTAACATAGATGTCGGCCTTGGGCGTGTTGGAGCTGCTGCCGTTGCCCACGAAGCTGATGACGTCAAACGGACCCTTGAACTTCTCGGTGCTCTGGATGCAGGCGGAGTAGGGGTCGTTGGAGGTCTTGTTGCTCTTTCTTACGTTGCCAAACTGGATGTCGTAATTGGACGCACCGGCGTCGAAGGCAGTCTCCGCGCGGTAACGCTTGGTGTCGTTGTTGTCATCGATGTCCTTTGAGATGGTGGTGTTCTCCCAGACAGCCCCCTGTCCGTAGCTCACAAACTTCCATCCCTTGCCGGGATTGTATACGGTGGCGTTGTTGGCCGGAGTGACGATGTATACGGTGGAGTCGGTCACACCGTCGGCAGCCTTGACGATAGTGGAGTCGGTGATGTCGTAATAGTTGTAGCCGTTCTTCTTGCCCTCGGTGTAATAATAGGCCTTGCTCTCGCCGTTTGACCAGTCAGCCCGGTTGGCGTCGAAGTGTGACACCTCGTCAATGCGTACGGCCTTGTTCTTCACGACGATGGCCTGGGTAACGGGTTCTGACTGAATCTTGCTGCCGGTGGCGCTGGTGATGGCAGTCAGCTCGGTGTAGGCGTTGACGGTGAGAGGCTCGGTGTACTCGCTCGACTCGTTGATCTGGTCGCTGCCGGTGATGTTGTAGTATATCTTGGCGTCGGGCTCTGTGGTGGTGAGGGTGACAATTGATTTGCCGTCCTGGCTGTCTACGGTGATGGTGGGCTGGGCGGAGGTGGTGTATACGCCCACCGTGTCCTTGCTCACCTCGCTGGCGTTGTATCCGTCGGCGTATGCGATGGCGCTCACGATGGTGGCGTTGTCAGTGACGGTGAATGGCTCCGTGTAGCGCGGGCTGTCCTCGTTGGGCGTGGTGCCGTCGGTGGTGTAGTGGATGGCCGCGCCCTTGACGCTGCACTTGATGGCCACCTCGGTGCTCAGGTTCTTATAAGTATGGCTGAAGGTGGGGGCGGCTACCTGTGGAACGGCAGCTTTCTTGTAGTTCAGCAGTGAGATAGCGTTGACAATCAGCGGTTCGATGTTGCCTTCTTCCGAGAAGTTGATGTTCTCATAGTTGAAAGGCATAAACAGGTAGGGGTTGCGGTCAGCGTTGTGGATATGCATGGCGATGACGTTGCCTACGGTGCCGATGGTGTCGTCGGCAGCGAAATAAGAGCCTTCGGGATAGGTCACGCCGATGATGTTGCCCTCGCTGAAGAGGTTGAGCATGCCGTTCTCGTCGACATAGCTTTCGTCAGAACTGCTGGGATTCTTGAAGAGAGAGTAGGTGATATACTCGTCGGCTACCTTCATGCTGGTGGCGTCCGACGTGGTGGCCTCGCCATAGCCCCAGGCCTTGTAGAGCTTGGCGTTGACATTGAGCATCGGCACATAGCCGATGGCTTGCTTCAGGACAGCTGCGTAGGGGCTGGTCTCGGCAATGGCGCCGCCCACCACGACCACGTCATACTGGATGAGGGAGTCCTTGTTTACGGTGTTGACAGCCTGTGAGGCGTCTATCGCGTCGACAGTGACATTATTGAAATAGCCGTTGCCGGTAACGATGGAGCGAATCTCGTCGAGGTCGGCGTTGTAGGCCGGATACTGTGCGTCATAGATATAAGCCACCTTGGCGTTCTCTACCAGCGGTGCGTCTTCATCCACGGCGATGGAGTAGAGGTGACAACCGTTGTTATTGGTCACTGTCACGTCTACCGGTCCGTCGGCTATGTCGGATGGAATCGTCCACACACAAGTGGTCTTGGCCTTGGGTTTCTCGGAGCCTTCACTGATGGTGATGGCCGTCCCGTTGACAGAGAGGGCCACGCCGCGCCCGTCGCTGGGCTTGTGTGACTCCACCTCCATGGTAATTTTGGCGCCGGGCTTCACCTGTGGGATGACAAACGACTGTTTTTTGCTGCCCATCCAAAGGTAAGAACCTCCGGCATAGGTGCCGAGCGAGGTGCTGGGATAGTCTATGGCGATGGCCAGGGCGCGGGCTGTCTCATTGTTGAATGTCAGTCCGGCCGTCTCGGGTATGGTTTCTTCCGTGCCGCCCACGATGGTGGTCAGTGTGGCTTCACCCTTCAGGGTCCACCAGTAGCACTTGCCCGTCTGCCGGTCGGCGTCGGTGCCGCTGGCCTTTTCGATGTCACTCCAGTGGGTGTCGGTGTTGGCCGTCACGTCGGAGGCCAACTTGCTGATGGTCGATTCGCTCCACTTGGAGAAATCCCATTTGCGGTTTGTCGCATGAGTGCACAGGCACAATGCCGACAAGAGCATCAAAGTAAACAGTCTGTTCATAGCGTTATTCTTATTTTAATTAGTTATATGGTATTGTAGTTAGAAATATATCTTTCCCCTTTCTCTTGTTCCAGAAGTATTTCTTGTCATTGTTGGTACCGGCTTCAGTATGGTTTGCCGTGAAATCTTAAAATATGGGAGGGGCTGCTTGTGAGTCCCTCCCACATCGCTTGTCAAAAAATGTAAGAAATCAACAAGATGACAGTCCTTTAAATAGAATATGAAAAAACATGAAAATAGGCTGTCATTGATGACTTCTCCGTTGTTTGCCTCCCGGCAAATCCGTTATCTCACGATAATCTTCTTGGTCTTCACGGCACCGTTGGCGTAAATCTCCTTCACGATGTTTAGACCCTTGGTCAAGCCGTTGGTCTGTGTGCCGTTGACACTGTATGTCATGGTGCGAACCAGCTGGCCTGCGGCCTCGGCTCCCCTGTTGACTTCCTGGATGCCCGATGTGGCGGCGATATACTCCTTCGACTTCTCGCCCTCATACATCAGCATGAGGTCGAACAGGCGGCCGTTGGTCGACTTGGAGTCAAGCTTCACGTATACTTTGTCGGTGCCCTCATACGAGGCGACGGCGCGTGTCCAGGTGCGGTTCTTGGTGTCGGCCTCATACTTCGGACAGGCAATCTCGCCCACAGAAGTCCAGTTGATGGAGTCGGTAGACACGAGGAGCTCAGCCTTTGAGCCCTGCTCGCCCCAGATGGCCACGATGTCAAACGGTCCCTGGAAGGCCTCGGTGCTCTGCAGCGATCCGGAAGTCGGGTCTTTCACGCCGTCAGCGTTTGAGCCCACACCGCCAAAGGCGATGTTGTAGCTGGTAGCGTTCTCGTCGTCGTCCTCGGCACGCTGTGGGTTGTAGCCGCCGATGTCGCCGATATTATGAGTCAGGGCGTTGCTCTGCCAGAACACCACCTGTCCGTAGGTCTTGATTTCCCATCCCTTGCCCGGGTTGATGGTGGTCAGGTTGTTGGCGGGCTCGTATACATTGACCACTACATCTTCACCGTTCTCGTCTTTTTCGGTCTTGGTGTCGATGACATTGTCCGTGTAATAGTTTTGTGCGCTCTTGCCAATGTAATAAGACGGGTTGGCTCCATTGATGGAGTAGTCCTTGTTGGCGTCGAAGCGGGCCAGGATATCCATACGCACCTTCTCATTCTTTACCTTGATGTCCATGGTGACAGGCTCCGACTGCAGATACTGCTCGTTGGCCATGGTGAAGAAAGTGATGGTGGCGTGCTTGGTCAGCGTGATGGGGCCTTCGTAGACCGATGACTTGGCGGTCTCCTTGCTGCCGGAGAAGTTGTACATGATGGAGTCGCCCTCGACGGCCGGAGTCAGGGTGATGATGGTCTTGCCGTCTTCCTCGGAGATAGAGGCTGTAGGCTGTTTGGCCAGTTCGCAAATCTTGATGGTCTGCTCGGCCACGTCACCGTCCAGGTAACCGTCGGCGGTGGTGAAGGTCTTCACGGTGACCCCCTCCTGATTGATGTTAAACGGCTCGGTATAGCGGGTGCTCTCCTTGGTAGGCGTTGAGCCGTCGGTGGTGTAGTAGATGTTAGCATAATCTACACTGTTCTTCAGCGATACCGTGGTGTACTTGTCGTGATACTCTTCCGTCACCTTGCTGTCCGGTACGGCTGCGATGTCGCGCTTGGTCTTGATAATCATTTCGGCGGCGTTGGGAATCAGGTCGAGGCTGCTCTCTCCGGCGAAGCTCAAATCCTTGCCATAAGGCAGGAGCAGGTAAGCGTTGCGCTGTGCGCGGTGGATATGGATGGCGTTTACGTTGTCGGCCTTGGCGTATACGCTGTCGGTCGAGAAGTAGCCGTTCTCGCTGTCGGTATATCCGGTCACGTTGGCACCGTCAAGGAAGAGGAGCATGCCGTCCTCGTCGACAACAGGTGTCGTGGAGTTGTTTTGCTTGAACAGGGGCGACTTGCGGGCAGCCATGCCCACGGTGAGTGTGCCGGTGTTGGTGGCGGCCGGTGTGCCGTATCCCCAGGTCGGGTAAAGGTTGGTGCTGAAGTTAATCATCGGAACAAAGGCGATGGCTTCCTTCAGCGTGGCGGCATAAGGCTCGTTGTCGTTGATGGAGGCTGTGAGCACCACCATGTCGTATGAGGCTAAGGAGTCACGGCTTACCTTGCTGATGGCATCCTTGTCGGCCAGGTCGAAGTTGACAATCTGCACGCCCGATGAGAGTGACTCGTTGAGGCTGTTCTCAATCATGGTGCGCGCGTCGTCCTCAGCGTTGTAGTTGGGGTTGGTTGAGTCGTAGAAATAAGCCACCTTGCTGGTTTCTATCACGTCGCCCTCGTCAATCTGTACCAGGCCGATGTCAAGACCGCCGCCCACGATAGTCAGTTTCACGTCGAGGGAGTCGTTGCCCGACCCGTCGTCGTTGATTTTCCATTTCAGGGTGTAGAGGCCGTCCTCGTCGGGCGTGGCGCCTTCTGCGTTGTTGCCTATACAGATGCCGTCAGCCGGTCCGGATACATACTCCATATAGTCATATCCGGCTTTGAAGCCACGGTTGGTGGCTGTTCCGTTGGCCGACTGTGCCCTTACGGTCACGGTCTGTCCTGGCGCCAGTTTGGGCAGTTTCAGTTCCATCTTGGCGCGCGACATACGGAAGGAGTTGGTGCGGATGAGCACGTTGTTGTTCTTGCTCAGTCCGGCTGATCCGAGCTGCAGGCCATAGAGCTCCTTGATGGGCACATTGTTGGCTTTCAGGGTTCCGGTCAGTTTCTTGTTGTCTTTCCATTCGGTGGTGTTGCCGGCGGCGTCTTGTTTGGAAGTGGCCCAGTTGGCGGGTCCTGCCACGTCGTCGTTCAGGTTGGCTTTTGTTTCGTCGCTGAAGCCTTCTCTCCAGTTCCACGTCTTGCGCACCTGTGCGTCAATGGCGTTGGCCGTGAGGAGCAACAACATCGCTAAGGATAAAGCTTTTCTCATAATGGTATTGGTTTTAGTTAGTATAAATGTCTCTTATATTAGGTCTTGAATATCTTTTGACGGTTCTACTTTCCCATTTCTTTCATGCCTTCATATCCTTGTTGAGTATGTCTTTATGCAGGTCGGTAGTATGTCATTGGATGTTATTCATTTGCAAAGTTATAGTAAAAGATTGAGGTATGCAAAGGTTTACGTCCTGTTTTTCTGATTTACTTACTTTTATTTTTGCGCAAATTCTGTGTGGAAAGGCCTTCTGGAGCGTGGTAGGCAGGAGCGTTTCAAGAAAAAGAGAGGCCACGGAGCGGACTGGGATTTTTCCCCGTAAGCTTCGTGGCCTCTCTATATAATTGTAGCCTTGCGGCCGTGTGGCAGCTTCCCGCATGGCTTTACCGCTTGCGGTCAGTGTCTCTGGCTCTTGCGGTTGGCCCGTTGCTCACGGTATTTTGCCTTTTGCTTGGCCGAGCCGCTGCCGTGTGCGCCGGTGATGTATTTCTTCTTTTTGGCTTTGGTCTTCACCTTGCCGTTGTCCTCGTTCTTAGGAGCTTTGCGGAACACAATGCCGCCCTCAAGAATATCGTCAAAGTCGCTCATGTCTGTATGTGATAAGTGGGCGTAGATGACAGAGGAATCAATGGTGGAACAGGCGTACGCCTGTGAAGGCCATGGCGATGCCGTACTTGTCGCAGGTCTCGATGACATTGTCGTCGCGTACCGAGCCTCCGGCCTGTGCGATATACTCCACACCGCTCTTGTGGGCCCGCTCGATATTGTCGCCGAAGGGGAAGAAAGCGTCGCTGCCCAGAGCCACCTGCGTGTTCTTGGCTATCCATTCCTTCTTCTCTTCCAGGGTGAGCACTTCGGGCTTCTCTTTGAAGAACTGCTGCCAGGTGCCGTCGCGGAGCACGTCGTCGTGGTCCTCGCTGATATACACGTCGATGGTGTTGTCACGGTCGGCGCGGCGGATACCGTCGATGAAGGGCAAGCTCATCACCTTCGGGTGCTGGCGGAGCCACCAGATGTCGGCCTTGTTGCCGGCCAGGCGCGTGCAGTGGATGCGGCTCTGCTGTCCGGCGCCGATGCCGATGGCCTGTCCGTCCTTCACGTAGCACACGGAGTTGCTCTGGGTGTACTTCAGGGTGATGAGCGAGATGATGAGGTCGCGCTTGGCCTCGTCGGTGAAGTGCTTGTTCTGGGTGGGGATATTCTCGAAAAGGGCGGGGTCATCGAGTTTCACGTTGTTGCGTCCCTGCTCGAAGGTGATGCCGAACACCTGCTTGTGCTCAATCGGGGCGGGCACGTAGGTGGGGTCAATCTTGATGACATTATAGGTGCCCTTGCGCTTGGCTTTCAGAATCTCGATAGCCTCGGGAGTATAGTCGGGTGCGATGACACCGTCGCTCACCTCGCGCTTGATGAGGGTGGCTGTAGCGGCGTCGCATGTGTCGCTCAAGGCCACGAAGTCACCGTATGAGCTCATGCGGTCGGCACCGCGGGCCCGCGCATAGGCGCAAGCCAGGGGCGAGAGCTCTATCTTCAGGTCGTCCACAAAGTAAATCTTCTTCAGTGTGTCGCTCAAGGGCAGGCCGATGGCGGCGCCGGCGGGTGACACGTGCTTGAAAGAGGCAGCGGCGGGCAGGCCGGTAGCTTCTTTCAGCTCCTTCACCAACTGCCAGCTGTTGAGGGCATCGAGAAAATTGATGTAGCCGGGACGTCCGTTGATAACTTCAATAGGTAACTCGCCTTCATCCATATAGATACGTGAAGGCTTCTGGTTTGGATTGCATCCGTACTTAAGCGCTAATTCTTTCATTATAATATAGATATGTGATTCGAATTTGCGTGCAAATTTACTATTTTTGGATGAATTATGCAATAGAATATCTATATTTGGCAAGATATTTGTAACTTCGCACTGTGAAAAAACAATGATGGTTATGGAAAAGAAACATTGGGAGCTGCGCAAGCTCCGTGAGGCCGTGGAGCGAGAAGTGAGTTGGAAGCCGGCCAAGCCTTTGGCCCTGATGCGCGTCAAGGATTATTTGCAGGGCAAGGAGAAGCCCAAGAAGGAGACACTTGACAAGTTGGCCCTGTTTGTGGGCTTCCAAAACTGGGATGCCTTCAAGGAAGCGCTCCATGGCGAGGCCGACGCCTCGGCCAACTATGAGGAAAAGGACCCTTGAGAAAAACAGAAACAGGCGATACGCTTCCGAGAGGTATGCGTATCGCCTGTTTCTATGTCGTAATAGAGAAAAGTCTCGATTACTCGGTAACAATCTTTTTCTTCTCCTTGATACGGGCCTTCTTGCCGGTAAGAGCGCGGAGATAGTACAGCTTGGCACGACGTACCTTACCAATCTTGTTTACCTCGATGCTGTCGATGTTGGGAGACTCGATGGGGAAGATACGCTCAACACCTACAGTGCCGGACATCTTGCGAACGGTGAAGCGCTTCTTCTCTCCGTGACCGCAAATCTTGATAACTACACCGCGGTAGAGCTGGATACGCTCCTTGCTACCCTCGATAATTTTGTAAGCGACAGTTACAGTGTCACCAGCCTTGAAGGAAGGGAACTGCTTGCCGGTTGCAAATGCTTCCTCAGCAACTTTAATTAAATCCATTTTGTTATTAAATAATTAAATTTGTTCTTATCGTTCCAACGCAACATAGCAGGCAACACGTGACTTCCTGCCATCGGTTACGCCGAAAGCGGTTGCAAAGTTACTACAATTTGTTGATATGGACAATTTCAATGCCCGGTTTTTTTGCTCTTCCTCTTAAAAATAAGTACTTTTGCACCATCATATCAAGTATATACACAGAAATGAGCAAGATGAACCAGCGTATTTTATTCGCCGCCTTGACGGTGGGCGTGGGGTTGGCCTCGTGCTCGTCACACTATGTCGTGACGGACGTGAGCCGCACCCGAATACTGATAGACCAGTCGTATGACGCGCGGCCCGACGAGGCCGCAGCCAAGTTTTTGGAGCCTTATAAGGCACAGGTAGACAGCGAGATGTCGCCCGTGGTGGGCCATACGGCCCGTTACCTGAAGAAGTATCGGCCGGAGAGTCCGTTGTCCAACCTGTTGGCCGACATCATGGTGTGGGCGGCTCGTGATTTCAATGAGCATCCCGTGATAGGCATTTACAACATGGGCGGCATCCGGGCCTCGCTGCCGGCCGGCCAGGTGACGGTGGGCGATGTGCTCGACGTGGCCCCGTTTGAGAATAAAATCAGTTTTCTGACACTCTCGGGCACCCACCTCCTGCAGCTCTTCCGGGAGATAGCCTCCGTGGGAGGCGAGGCCGTGAGCCACGGCGTGCAGCTCGTGATAACCCGTGACGGCAAGTTGGTGTCTGCCCGGCTCAACGGGAAGGAGATAGACCCGCAGGCCAGTTACCGCCTCGTCACCATTGACTATTTGGCACAGGGTAACGACAAGCTGGAGGCCTTCAAGCTGAAGACCGACTATGTGAATCCGAAAGCCAAGGAGAACGATGCCCGGTTTATCATCACCAACTATTTTCGCGCGATGGAGAAACAAGGGGTCGTGGTAGACGCCAAGGTGGAAGGAAGAATTGTTGTAGAATAAAAGGATGACATATTAATGAATGGAATGATGAAAACTAAGAGATATTTCGTGGCCTTGGCCTTGGCGGTCTTGTCGTTGTCGGCCCAGGCACAGAAGCAGCTCACCGTGCTGCACACCAATGACACCCACAGCACTGTGCTGCCCTTGAGCGAGCACCTGGAGGATACGCTCCGGGCCGGGCGTGGAGGCTATCTGCGCCGGGTGGCGATGCTCAAGGAGGAGCGGAAGAAGGACACGGACCTGCTGCTTTTCGACAGTGGTGACTTTTCGCAGGGGTCTCCCTATTACACGCTGTTTAAGGGCGATGTGGAAGTGGGGCTGATGAACATGATGGGCTATGACGCGGCTACCATAGGCAACCATGAGTTTGACTTCGGGCTGGAGAATATGGCCCGCCTCTTCCGCATGGCCAAGTTTCCGATAGTGTGTGCCAACTATGACTTTACGGGCACTTGTGTCGAGGGGCTGGTCAAGCCTTACATTATCCTGAAGCGCAAAGGGGTGAAGATAGGGGTGTTTGGCGTGTGTCCTAAGATGGACGGCCTGGTGGCGGCCGATAATTTCAAGGGCGTCAAGTATCTTGACCCTGTGGCGAAAGCCTGTGAGATGGGGGAGTATCTGAAGAAAAAGGAGAAGTGTGATGTAGTCATTTGTCTGTCACACTTGGGCTGGAATCTGCGTCCCGACATGGACGACGAGCAGATGATAGCCGGTTCACACGGCATCGACCTCGTCTTGGGAGGTCACTCGCATACCTATTTTAAGGACTTGCAGTGGGTGAAAGATAGTGATGGCCGCCTTGTGCCCGACGACCAGAACGGCAAGCATGCCATTTATGTAGGCAAGATGACGCTCACTATTCAAAATAAAAAGTGAGCACAATCATCTTGTTCTGACCCCGTGTCACCGAGTTGGTATAGGCGCGCATCGTGGCGTCTTGCAGCTCGTTGGCATGGTTCTTGTCCAGACAGTTGGTCAGACTGTAGCAGAACTTCAATTCTGGAATCAGCTTGAAGAAAGGCAGGTAGAAGTCGCAGCCCAGTCCCACTTCGAGCATCATGTCCTGGCGCTTCAGGCGCACATAGTCCTGGTCCTTGCCTGTGAGGTTGAGCATCGGATTGATGCCGGCCAGCAGGTAAGGCCGGTAGTTGTTGAATCGTTCGGCACTGAACTTCAGGTCGACCGGGAAGGAGATATAGGTGTTTTTCAGGTCTTGTGTCTTCTCGGTGGGCCGTCCGTTGTCGTCGAGCAGTGACAGGTTGCGGAAAACCAGGTGCTTGGAGCCGAAGTGCATAGACGGCGTGAAGCGTAGTGAGAAGTGCTTGTTGAGGCGCAGGTCGGCCAGCACGCCCACGGTGAGGCCGGGGTTCCACTTGTCCTCGTCGCAGAGGATGGTCTGGGTGGTTGTGGTGCCGTCGGGAGCCGTGATGGTTTGCGGCCCGACGTTTTCCAACTCAATATCTTGCATGTGCATTCCCACGAGAATACCGAAATGCAGTTGTCGCAGGTCGATGTAGGGCTTGTTTTGGGGCAAGCGCTCCTGGGCCGCCAGGGTGATGGCGGCGGTGCAAAGTATGAGGATGGTATAAAGTCGCTTCATAAGTATTATTAATAACGTGATTTTCCGGAGGTTATTATATAATGTGTGGGAAAAACACGGCCGGCGGGCTGTCATCCGTACTTGTTTATGCTGCAGAATGTTTAGCGTAAATGAGCGGGGAGGGGGTGCAGACTCTTGTTATTTCGAAAAGGTATAAATTAGGAAAATAAGTAGCAAGGAATAGGTATGAATCAAAAATAGTTTGTATCTTTGCATCACAATTTATTGGTATTAATTAAAAACAAAACAAATATTTAAAATTATGGCATACGTAATTGGTGATGATTGTATCGCTTGCGGTACATGTATCGATGAGTGCCCCGTAGGAGCAATCTCTGAGGGCGACAAGTATTCTATCAACCCTGATATGTGCACAGAGTGCGGCACTTGCGCTTCTGTTTGCCCTTCAGAGGCTATCAGCCTTCCTGAGTAATCTCATCGGGAGAAAAATAGAGATAATTTGTCTTATTCATGTAGGGACTTCCTTCGGGAGGTCCCTTTTGTTTTTTATCAAATCTCAAGTCTCGGATTTGGCCTAAAAAGGCTGGCAGTTTTCCATGACGATTTAGAAAAATAGGAAACTTGCTAAGAGATTGGACAACGTTCTATGGGTAATCTGGCTGTTTCGTAAATGGCAAATGGAAAAGACTTTCAGTTGCACGGTTGAAAAAATGAACGCTATAAGTAGGTGCTCAAAATTAATTTATATGATTCTATGCTCTATTTTGGCTTGT